>OMYH01000034.1 GCA_900315255.1 uncultured Eubacteriales bacterium
AAGGATATAAAGGCTCTTATGGCTGATCTGAAAGCTGTTTATGCGGCTGTGGACGAGGCTTCCGCACTCGAGGCTTTGAACGTTTTCGCCGAACACTGGGACAAGAAATATCCGAATATTTCCAAGTCGTGGCGTGATAACCGGGCCAACCTCAGTACGTACTTCAAGTTCCCTCAGGAGCTTCGAAAACTGATCTACACCACCAACACGATTGAAGGCTTTAACCGTCAGCTGCGTAAGGTAACGAAGTCAAAATTGGTTTTTCCGACCGATGACAGCCTGCTTAAAATGCTGTATCTCGCCATGATCGACATTACAAAAAAATGGACGGGCAGGCGTCAGGATTGGAGCAGGATCCACGCTCAGCCGGAAATATTTTTCCCTGATAGAGTCAACAAGTAACACAGCCGAACCCTGATGTCAAGGGGCAAGATGAACGGCTTCGCCGCCCTTGACATCATGCTGCCAGTGTTATTATGCAAATAGGCGGCATCGGACAAAGCCGCTGCCGCCACTATATATTTTGATTTTGTTTTGCACCGGTTTTGGTGTTTACACAACATTTGGGAGTGAGCCGGTCGTGCCGCGGGCACTGCCCCTTAAGTGGGCTGAGGAGGATCTGTAATTGCATTTCTTTCTCAGCTTCCGCTTAAGGGGGCTTCTTGTTTCCTATTATTTCTCCGGGAACGGTTTCACTGTTTCTTAGGAACTCAATCGATCCGTAAGACGTTTCACTAAAAAACACCCGATATCCAAGCACTAATACCTGCATATCGGGTGTCCGATCAATCTTTTATAGCGTCTCTCCATGTTGCGGGCTTGAAGTATTCCTTGAGCGGCAGAAGCCGCTTGTCAACATCTACTCCGAGAACAGAGTTAAAATTATTCGTTGCCTGCATCTGAATGCCGAAGCCAACAATGATTATGATTTCCTCGTCTGTATAAAACTTTCTCAGACCGTCAAGAAGCTCGTCTGAAACCTTTGTGGGGTTCTTTACGATCTGACGGCCGAGCTTCTGAAGCAGTTCTTCGTTTTCCGACACTTCAAAACTGTTCGGATCGAGTCCCAGTTCCTTCAAGTCGCTTATAAAGAACAGCGAGCATAAGAGGCATCCGTTCGTTGTGGAAACAGAATGGGCATATATCGTGGCTGCACGCAGGCCCACTGTCTTTTCAAGACTTGCCCACGAATCGTACCAACCCATAAACGCCTTATATGTACCGTAATCCTGGAGCATAACGAGCTTCATATTCGTTACCTTGCCCGCTGCTTCCAGTTCCTCATAAGCCTTCTTTGCTTCTCCCTTCAATTCATCGGGCTGCTTTAAATGTACTCTTGCCATTTTTATCTCTCCTTTGTAAATCTGCGGAGATCCCGATATAATTCGGCACTCCTTATTATAATGCTGTTTTTAATATATCCTTTACGGCTTCTCGGTCAAGCTTCAGATAGTGTCCGACAGCTCCGTTTCTTGTTGCTCTTTCCGCCATGACATCAAAGTCACGCTCGTCTATCCCAAGCTGACCGAGAGTTGTCTTCAAACCGATCCTTTTGAAAAACTCCGAGAGCTTTTCCGAAAGAATAAACGCCCTCTCCTCCTCAGAGTAGTCGAAGCTGTCCGTGCCGAACACCCTGCTTGCAAGAAGTGCAAGCCTCCAGGGCTTTCTTGCAGCAGCATATTTTGTCCACGCTGTCAGAACAATTGCCATTCCCTCACCGTGAGTAATATCATACTGTGCGGAAAGCTCATGCTCTATCCTGTGAGAACCCCAATCGGCGTTTCTTCCTGCGTCAAGGAAATTGTTGTGTGCTACGCTTGCAAGCCATTGTATCTCACCTCTTGCATTCAGATCAGACGGATCTTTAAGCAATCTTTCGGCATTGACGAACAGAGCATTGACCGCCCCTTCGATCAGCCGATCTGTTGTATCGGAATAACGCTCATCGGAAAAATACCTCTCGAGAAGATGAGACAAAACATCTGCAATACCCGCAAAAGTCTGGTAAGGCGGAAGACCCGATGCGTAGCGGGGATCCATTATTGCAAATTTTGGAATGATTCTGTCATCTTCAAAGCCAAGCTTCCAATCACCGTTTGAAAGTATAGCGGCATTTGAGGTCTCGGAACCACTCGAAGCAGTCGTTGCAATTACCCCGATCGGCAGCACCTGTTCGGGTATCGCTCCCTTATCGAAGAAGTCCCATACTTCTCCGCCGTAGGGTATACCGAGTGCAACTGCCTTTGCGGTGTCTATCGAGCTACCGCCTCCTACTGCAAGCACAAAATCGATTTCATCCTTTTTCCCCTGCCCGACAAGCTTTCTGACAAGCTCTATCGACGGATTCGGAACTACTTCTCCGTTTTCGGAAAAGCGAATACCAAGCTCCGATACAGCGTCTGTGATCGCCTGATAAATGCCAAGCTGCTTTATAAAGCCACCGCTGTACACAAGGAGCAGCGAGCTTACATCATACTGTCTGAGCAGCTCGGCAAGCTTATTTACGCTGCCCTCGCCAAAAACTATCTTTGCAGGATTGTAGTATTCAAATCCGATCATACCTTGACACCCTTTCGTCAGTTGAGAGGCACTACTGCGCCGTCATACTTATCCCTGATAAAGCTGCTGATCTCATCACTCTGAAGAACCTCAACGAGCGTTTTAAGCGATTCATCGTCAGCCTTATCGGGAGATGTAGCGATAATATTTCCGTAAGTGACCGCCGCTATGCCGTCATTAGCTTCGACTGCGAGAGCCTGACTTACATGAAGGCCGCCTTCGATCGCATAATTACCGTTGATGACTGCGATGTCAACATCGGGAAGTGCCGACACGAGCTGCTCGGGAGCAAGCTCCTTGAACTCGATATTTTTCGGATTGTCGGTGATATCCTCGACAGTAGCATTGACACCTGCTTCTTCTTTCAGTGAGATTATGCCTTCCTGTGCCAGCAGAAGAAGTGCTCTTGCCTCGTTGGTTACATTATTGGGCACGGCTACGACAGCTCCGTCTTCAAGCTTTGAAAGATCATCTGTTTTTCCTGCGTAAATGCCGAACGGCTCATAATGGATCGCACCTATCGACACAAGATCTGAACCGTTCTCACTGTTGAACTGCTCGAGGTACGGGATATGCTGGAAATAATTTGCGTCCAGACTGCCCTCAATAACTCCCATATTGGGTGTAACGGAGTCCTCAAGCTGAACTATCTCGAGTGTGATGCCTTTTTCGGCAAGTATCGGCTTAGCCTGCTCAAGTATTTCGGAATGAGGAGTGATATTTGCGCCGACTTTGATAACTGCTGCTGCGGTCTCGCTCGCTGCTTCCGTAGATAAGTCTGATGTTTGTGCACCTGTGCATGCCGCTGCAGATACTGCTGCCGTAAATGCAAGCGCTACTGTAATGATCTTCTTAAACTGATTTTTCATAATCTTTCTCTCCTTGGATTTAAAACTTATATGTAGATCCCGATCAAAAACGGGAACTGACAACTATTTTCTTGCTTTCTTGGCGATCATATTGCCGCCCTCTTGTATTGCCATCACCATTATAATCAGAAGTGTGACCGTGGTCCAGAGAACGTCCTTCTGATATCGGTAATAGCCGTATTGCAGAGCGATTGCTCCGAGTCCTCCCCCTCCGATAACGCCTGCCATTGCGGAATATCCGAGCACGGTAGAAATATTGATCGCTGCACCAAAAAGCAGTGAAGGCGTTGCCTCGGGCAGAATGAAATGGACTATTATGTATATTGGTGATGCACCCATCGAAACCGCCGCTTCAATTATTCCCGGTGAGACCTCGCTGAGCGACGACTCGACCATTCTCGCCACGATCGGAACGGCTCCGACCGTCAGCGGTACTATAGAGGCTGTTGTCCCTATAGATGAGCCTGTCACAAATCTCGTAAAAGGTATCAGCAAAACGAGCAGGATAAGGAACGGGAGTGATCTGCATATATTAACAATGAGTCCAAATATGAGATTAAGAGGTCTGTTCGACAAGATTCTTCCCTTGGAAGTCGAATACAACAGTATCCCGAGCGGAAGACCGATCACATAAGACAGCAGCGATGCGAAAAATGTCATCTGCAATGTCTCGAATATACCGTTTTTTATTGCTTCAACTATGTAACTGCTCACTGTGCTTCACCTCCTGAACACTGAGTCCTCTGTCTTTAAAAAATCCGATGATCTGTTCCTCTTCCCCCTTCGGCAGCTCCAGTACCATTTGCCCGTAACCGATACCGCCAACGCTTCTTGTGTTAGCGCTAAGGATATTCACCTTGTGACCTGTCTTTTCAACGAGTTCGGCAATAAACGGTCTGCCTGCTGAAAGTCCGTCAAAGACAAGGCGTATCAATCGGCTGTCCTTTTTTGAAGGATCAAACGGATTGCTCGGAAAGACGAGCTTTCTTGCAGCTTCAGACTGAGGGTCGGCGAAAATCTTCTTTACCTGTCCTACTTCCGCCAACATTCCGCTGTCAATGATTGCGACCCTGTCGCAGATTTTCTCGACTACGCTCATCTCGTGCGTAATGATAACTATTGTGAGCTTTCTTGTCCGATTGATATCCTTCAGAAGATCAAGTATCTCGCTTGTCATTTTCGGATCGAGCGCACTTGTCGCTTCATCGCACAGCAGCACCTTAGGCTCTGAAGCCAGTGCCCTTGCGATCGCGACACGCTGCCGCTGACCGCCCGATAATCTTGATGGATATTCATCTTTCTTGTCCTCAAGTCCGACAACTCTCAGCATCTCAAGAGCTTTTTTCTTCCTCTCATTTCCCCGTACTCCTGCTATGCGAAGCGGCTGCATAACATTGCTCAGCACACTTCTCTGCTGCAAAAGATTAAAGCTCTGGAATATCATTGCGATATTGCGTCTGACTTTTCTGACATCTCGTGCATTGAGCGAGCCGAGATCCTGTCCGTAAAAACTGATCGTTCCGCTTGTGACGTCTTCCAGTCGGTTGAGCGTTCGCACCAGCGTTGATTTACCCGCTCCGCTCATTCCAATGATCCCGAAAATCTCTCCCTCCGATATTGATAAGCTCACATCTTTCAGGGCGAGGAATTCTCTTCCGTCATTGATATACTTTTTCGAAACGCGATCAAGTCTGAATACCTCTGTCATTGAATGTCCCCCTTGATTTACTGTATATCGAACAGACCTTTGCTCAGGTAACGGTCACCCCTGTCGGGAAAGACGACGACTATATTCCCCCGTTCTATCGTCTTTGCAAGTCTCAGTGATGCTGCAAGCGCCGCTCCCGAGGACGAACCTGCAAGTATCCCCTCTTTGGCTGCAAGCAATCTCGAAGCGGCGAACGCCTCGTCGTCATTGACTTTTATAACGCGGTCAACCAAGGACATATCCATTGTATCTGCAATGAAGTCATTCCCTATTCCCTCGATCTCATAATCGGCGTGTTCTCCGCTTCCGATAACAGAACCGACAGGATCGGCAAGAACTCCCTGAATTTCAGAACTTTGCTCTTTAAGATATTTCATTATACCTGAAAAAGTGCCGCCGCTGCCTGCTCCTGCGACCAGGAAGTCAAGCCTGCCGTCCAACTGAGAATAGATCTCGGGGCCTGTCATTTCATAATGCGCGAGAGGATTTGAAGGGTTTTTGAACTGCTGCAATGACACCGAACCCGGTATTTCCTGCAGCAACTGCTGCGCTTTTTTCTCAGCGCCGAGCATTCCTTCTTCCCTGCTCGTGTGAACTATCTGCGCGCCGAGCGCTTTCATGATCTTCTGCTTTTCCACAGAGAACTTTCGCGGAACGGTAAAAATAACTCTGTAGCCCTTATTAAGCGCAGCTAAGGCAATTCCGATTCCTGTATTTCCAGCTGTCGCTTCTATGATCGTACCGCCCGGCTTCAGAAGACCCCGATCCTCTGCATCCTTGAGCATATATACTCCTATACGATCCTTAACACTTCCTGCGGGATTCATAAGCTCCAGCTTGGCATACACATTGACACCCGACTTAACTCCTATATGGTTGAGCTTCAGCATAGGAGTGCTGCCTATCATTTCCTGAATACTCATATAAACATCCACTCTCAAGGCGCCCCCTTCTCGGAAGCTTTGACAGCCTGTTCAATATCCTGTATCAGATCGTCCGCCGATTCTATTCCCACGGACAAGCGTATAAGCTCGTCTAAAATGCCGACCTTTCTTCTTATCTCGGGTGAGATCGCAGCGTGAGTCATACTTGCCGGGTGGCAGACAAGCGATTCAACGCCTCCGAGACTTTCCGCAAGCGTTATGAGCCTGAGTTTTTCGAAGAATTTTCTGTAATCGTACTTCTCGTTTAAAACAAATGAAATCATAGCGCCCGGTCCGTCTGCCTGCCTGTTCTGTATCTCGTAGCCGGGATCGCTTTCGAGTCCGGGGTAATAGACACGGTCTGCAAATCCGCTCGACTCGAGCCAGCGAGCTATCTTTTGCGCATTCTTAACGTGACGCTCCATTCGGACACCCAGCGTCTTGATGCCTCTTAACACAAGGAAACTATCCCATGGAGCAAGAACACCGCCGATAGCATTCTGTAAATAATAAAGCCTGTCGGCTATCGATTTATCCTTCACCGCTGCAAGTCCCGACACAGTATCGGAGTGTCCGCCAAGGTATTTTGTACCGCTGTGTACCACGATATCTGCGCCTAAGGTCAGAGGTCTTTGCAGATACGGAGTCAGGAACGTATTGTCCACGATCAGCAGTTTTCCGTGCTTATGAGCTATCTCGGAAACTGCTTTTATATCTGTTACGGTAAGCAGAGGATTTGCGGGACTTTCAACGTATATCGCCCTGACATCGTCCGTTATCGCCCTCTCTACCGACGGAATATCAGCTGTATTGACCATTTCGTATCTGATACCGAAATTTTTGAATACATTTTCGAGTATTCGGAATGTCCCGCCGTAAATATTATCGGATACGATCAGCTTGTCATCTGTCTTGAAAAGAGACAACACCGTATTGATTGCCGCAAGACCCGATGCAAAAGCAAAACCGTATTCACCCTGCTCAAGTTCGGCTATCAGCTTCTCCAGAGCATCTCTTGTGGGATTTCCCGTTCGTGAATATTCCCAGCCGCGAGTTTTTCCGAGTCCGTCCTGCTTATATGTAGATGTCTGATACACGGGAACAGCAACAGCACCTGTTTTTTCATCTCCGTCAACTCCGCCGTGGATCAGTAAGGAATCCAACTTAATACTCATATTCTAATCCTGCTTTCTTTTATCAATGTGCAAATGTGTTTGTTTTAAGCGTTCAACATCGTGTCATTTCGGAACGCATATTACACAGACCGAGCATTCCCGACATACTGCACATTCGAAAGAATCTAACATCATGATCTTCAATTGTCATTGTCAGCGCTCCCTTCGTTCACGATGTACATATTATATCATCTTTTTGAGCTTTTGAAAATTACGATGATTTTATCGCTTGTGATAAGTAATCCTTATCACGAAACTACAAAAAACGGGAGCATCTAAGCTCCCTTGCAAGATTATCAGTAGGTGGTACAGATCATTACAACTCCTTGTATTTCATAAGTTCACTGATATACATCTCACCGTATCTGGACGAAATACTGCCTTTTCTTGTGATGTATCCGATCATGAGCGGGTCTTCCTCTTTCAGCTTGATGGCCGTAAGTCCCTGAAGGATCGCATCTTCTCCCGAAAGCATTCCCGAACCTATCGAGTAACCGCCAAGCTCGGCGATTATCTCCATAGTTGTAGCTCTGTCGTCAGATTTAACCATCTTATTGAAAGAATAATCTCCCATTGCCTCTTCCGTAAGATAAAAATTGCTGTCATCGCTCTGATCGAAGGAAACACAGGGATATTCCTGCATCTCGTCTATCGAGATCTCCTTTCTCCCCGCCAGAATGTGATCTCTCCACACATATACATACGTTTCCCGACGCATAAGCGGCGTAAACTCAAGCCCGTAATCGCGGAACAGTTTCTTCAAAACGGCTTCATTGGAACCTGAGAAAGAGATTATACCAACCTCGCTTTTCATACTGCTTACAGCGTTTAATACATCTCTTGTCTTTGTTTCATGAATGGAAAAAAGATATTTGGCGGGATCGGCTGCCCTTATAACATCGGTGAATGCCTTTATTGCAAAATTATAGTGCTGCGTAGAAACGGAAAAACGCTCCTTGTCACTGTCCTTTGACAGATACCTGTCCTCAAGGATCTCATACTGACCGACTGCTTTTTTTGCATAAACCAAGAAATCTCTGCCCTCGGCCGTCAGAGAAATTCCCTTGTTCGTTCTCTCAAATATCAGTATTCCAAGCTCTTCTTCCAATTCTCTGATACTTGCCGAAAGAGCAGGCTGTGAGACATATAGTTTTGTGGAAGCCTCGCGCATGGAAGACGATCCTGCTATCTGAAGCACATACTTCAACTGGTTTATGTTCATAAGACTATCCCTCACTCATTTATTAACGGAAGTAACACCGATTAATTACCTATTATTCTTATAGATATTGTAATACGAACCGATCGACGTGTCAATATTGAATTAAAAAACAAAACACAGGAGGAAACAGTTTCCGTTCATTGAAGATCTGTCGGAAATATCACAGTACCGATAATGCATCAGTATGCTCGACTGTCAGTATCAGCATATCCTGCACTGTGTCAATTGAAACCGTACCTATTTCCGAAACGGAAATCCTGCCATTTTCTTTTAGATTGCTGCGGTGAAAAAAGATATATTTTTATGTTGACAAAGATTTAAAACGGTGATACAATATTAAACACAACCGGGGGAGCTTGTGAACAGGCTGAGAGGAAGTATTTAGCTTCGACCCTTTACCTGATGCGGATAATGCCGACGTAGGAAGTGTACACCAAAGCGTTTTTTAAGGGATATTCCGTGCAGGAGTGTCCCTCTTTTTTTGTCTGCAAATAATTGATATCAGACCTTGATCTTCCCCGATATGAAAGGAGTGAGATTTACAAAACAGGACAGAAGGGGAGCGCCTTTTGTTCTTATCTATTATGCGATGGGAAGCCGTGTTTCGGCGTGAGAGTAGGAAATTGATCCTTTACCGTGCGAATACGTTGAGTATTCGTAATCAACACAAAGAAGAAGGAATAATCAATGAAAAAGAAAAATCACATTTCAAGGCTCACCGTTATGGCGTTTTTGATCGCACTGGGCGTCGTCATTTCTCCGATACTGAGATTTGAAGGGATGTGTCCGATGGCGCACTTTATCAACATCACCTGCTCTGTTCTGCTCGGTCCTTGGTATTCGCTTGCCTGCGCCGTCATAATAGGAATAATCAGAATGAACGTTATGGGAATCCCGCCATTGGCTCTCACAGGTGCAGTATTCGGAGCATTTTTATCGGGCGTATTCTACAGGCTTTCAAAAGGAAACTTACTTTTCGCAGTGCTGGGAGAAGTGATCGGAACAGGATTGATCGGAGCTCTGGCGTCCTATCCCGTAATGACAGTATTCTGGGGAAAGTCGGATATCTCGTGGTTGTTTTATGTTCCGTCGTTTATCTGCGGCACACTTATCGGAGGCAGCATCGCTTACATATTTCTGAAAAAACTTGCCCGCAGCGGTCTTTTGAAGAAGTTTCAGATTATGCTCGGTGAAAATGCTTACGATGAACAAGAGGATATCCTCGGAAATGCGGCAGCTATAGCTGCATTCGGTGTAATAGTATTTGTTGTTGTCGGTGTATTGACAAGTCTTTTCAAGGTAAACTCCCCTGTTTTCGGCACAGTCGGAACTGTTCTGATGGGCGTGTTCATAACCTCGGGAGTAATATATTACATCGCTAACAAAATAAAAATCCGTAAAGAAGGATCAGGAAAGGCATGATGCTGTTATGACGGATATCAAAAATCTTTGTTCGGATATTGCGTGCGGCCGCCCGGCCGCAGGGGAACGGGCGCTTGTACACTGTATCACAAATCCGATATCTATAAAGCAATGCGCTGATACGGTCCTTTCCGCAGGGGCAAGACCTATCATGGCGGAACACCCGCTCGAAGCTGCGGAAATAACGGAAACCGCAGCGGCACTGATGCTCAATACGGGGAACATTACGGACGCAAGAATGAGATCGATCACAATTTCTGCGCAGACGGCAAATAAAAATAATATACCGTTTATCCTTGATGTTGTAGGGATCTCATGCTCCCGGCTGAGAAAAGAATATATCGAAAAACTTCTTGGAACTACCGCACCGACGATCATAAAAGGAAATTATTCGGAGATATGCGCATTGTATGACCGAAGTTATAAAAGCAGCGGGATCGACGCTCACGCCTCAGCCTATTATGAAAAAGCACTGAACTCCTCGGTCAGACTGGCCGGAACGCTCGGCTGCGTTATACTTGCAAGCGGTCAGAGGGATATCGTGACAAACGGAGAAAAGATCTTTTTTATTGACAACGGTTCTCCACGGCTCGGAGAGATCACGGGAACGGGCTGTATGCTGGGAGCGCTGACGGCTGCTTACCTGACGCGCACAGACGCTCTTTCCGCTGCTGCCGCTGCCTGTGCAACGCTTGGGATATGCGGTGAGAAAGCCGCTAGGTGTCGGGGTATGGGCAGCTTTTCCACGGCGCTTTTTGACGAACTCTCTCTTATATCAAAAAAAGAAATCATGGAGCGTATCAGAGTAAAGGAGGATATCTTTGAAACAGTTTGACTCAACTTTGTATTTTATCACAGACAGCACCGGACTTAATGACGATGAACTTTTTCGAATAACGGAACAGGCGCTTGCGGGCGGCGCTACGATCATGCAGCTTCGAGAAAAAAACAGAACAACGAGAGAATATATACGACTTGCTAAACACGTTCACGAAATTTCGCTCCGATACAAAATTCCGCTCATCATAGATGACAGGCTCGATGTTGCAATGGCAGTAAATGCAGAGGGCGTTCATCTGGGTCAGAGCGATATGCCTGTCAAAACAGCAAGGAAGATCGTCTCTGACAAAATGATTATCGGCGCTACGACAAAAACTGTAGAACAGGCATTGGAAGCAGAAGAAAGCGGCGCAGATTATCTTGGAGTCGGTGCGATATACCCGACAACGACCAAAGTAAAAACCGTACTTACCTCTGTCGATACACTGAAAGATATTTGCAAAGCAGTCAGCATACCCGTAAACGCTATAGGAGGACTGAACAAAACAAACTGTGAAATCCTTAAAAGCACGGGAATATCTGGCATCTGCGTTGTTTCAGCAATAATGAAAAGCGATAATCCAAAAAAATCCGCCTCAGAACTACTGGCTTTAAGTCGGGAGCTTATTTTTTCTTCGGAAAGCAAGGGTGTCGGCAAATGAAAACAGCATTATCAATAGCGGGAAGCGATCCGTCGGGAGGCGCAGGGATCCAGGCGGACATCAAAACCATGACGCTCAACGGAGTTTATGCTATGAGCGTTGTAACAGCGATGACGGCGCAGAACACGAAAGGCGTTTCCGCAATACTCGAAACAGACGCTGATTTTCTCGGGAAAGAATTGGACGCCGTGTTTGAGGATATTTTTCCCGATGCCGTAAAGATCGGTATGGCAGCTTCGAAAAGAATAATTGAAAAGACAGCCGAAAAGCTCTCTTTTTACAACGCCAAAAACATAGTCGCAGATCCTGTAATGATCGCTACTAGCGGGGCAAGTCTGATCGGCCGAGAAGCCGTCTTCGCTCTTAAGGAAAAACTCCTCCCCCTGGCGGATCTTATTACGCCCAACATTCCCGAAGCAGAAGCGCTGTCGGGTACCGATATAAACAACGAGTACGATATGATAAAAACAGCCGAAAAGCTGTCGCGTGAGCTTGGGTGTTCTGTTCTGATAAAAGGCGGGCACAGGAAAGACAGCGCCGATGATATTCTTTTCTGTGACGGAAGGGTCGTTTTTTTCCGCGGCAAAAGGATCGGCAATACAAACACCCACGGCACCGGTTGTACACTGTCATCGGCTATTGCGGCAAATCTTGCAAAGGGATACCCGCTTGAAAAAGCAGTCGAACGAGCAAAAGAGTACATTTCGGGAGCGCTTGAGGCAGGACTTGACCTCGGGAGCGGCTCGGGACCGCTCAATCACGCATTTGACCTCAACAGCCGATTTTCAGACTGATATAATTCATTAATGAAAGGATCGTAAAAATGAGAGAGTACAAAACACAGATGGAAGCCGCAAAAAAAGGGATCATAACGCCCGAGATCAAAACAGTTGCGCAAAAAGAGTTAAAAACACCGGAAGAAATAATGAGATCAGTCACAAGGGGCGAGGTTTGTATCCCGTGCAATATCAATCACAGATCTATTTCCGCAGAAGGTATCGGCTCGGGACTCAGAACAAAAATAAATGTAAACCTCGGTATCTCGGGAGACTGCAAAGACTACGATGCGGAAATGAAAAAAGTTGATCTTGCTTTGAAATTCGGCGCAGAAGCTATTATGGATCTCAGCAACTACGGCAAGACAAACACATTCAGAAGACAGCTTATAGAAAGATCTCCCGCTATGATAGGAACCGTTCCGATGTATGACGCTATCGGTTATCTTGAAAAGGATCTGCTCGATATAACTGCCGAGGATTTTCTGAAAGTTGTCCGTGCCCATGCGGAAGAGGGCGTAGACTTTATGACTATTCACGCAGGAATAAACCGCAGGGCAGTTGAAGCGTTTATGCGGGACAAGAGAAAAATGAATATTGTTTCGCGCGGCGGTTCTCTGCTGTTTGCATGGATGATGATGACAGGAAATGAAAATCCGTTTTATGAATACTACGACAAGGTGCTCGATATTATGGAGGAATTTGACGTGACGATAAGTCTGGGAGACGCGCTGAGACCAGGCTGCATTGACGACTCCACAGATGCAGGACAGATCTCGGAGCTGATCGAGCTCGGAGCACTCACCGAAAGAGCATGGAAAAGGAATGTTCAGGTAATGGTGGAAGGTCCCGGACACATGGCTATAAACGAGATCGAAGCTAATATGAAGCTTCAGAAAAGGATCTGTCACAATGCGCCGTTTTATGTGCTTGGACCTCTCGTCACCGACATCTTCCCCGGATACGACCATATCACATCGGCAATAGGAGGCGCTGTCGCCGCATCATCGGGCGCAGATTTCCTGTGTTACGTAACACCCGCCGAGCATCTCAGGCTTCCCGATATCAACGATGTAAAAGAAGGCATCATAGCCTCAAAGATCGCCGCACACGCTGCCGACATCGCAAAGGGCATCCCGAATGCAAGAGAAAGAGATAACGCTATGGCGCAGGCAAGACACAATGTAGACTGGGACGAGATGTTCAGAATCGCTGTCGACGGAGAGAAGGCGCGCGCATATTTTGAAAGCACGCCCCCTGCCGACAGACACACCTGCTCAATGTGCGGAAAAATGTGCGCTGTCAGGACCACAAATATGATTCTTGAGGGTAAGAAAGTCGAGTTTTGCACTGAAAAATGATATAAACAGCTCCGGATCACGGCTTCATGACCCGGAGCTGTTATTATAAAGAGATGAAAGTGTATAATTTTAGTGGGCAGCCACTCTTGCGGAGTGAAAGTGCCAATCTGCAATAACTGACAGCGGAATTGCTTGCGCCCGTGTGGGCGCAGAGATCGATGCAATCAATATATCGTACAATTCGACAGCAATGTCAAATGAGGTGGTATTTTATGAACGATATCACAGAGTCGGAAGAGCAGATCTCTACCGATGAAGAGCTTTATGAAAAATATATCACAAGCGGAGACAAAGAATCATTCCGAGAGCTTTTTATGCGCCACAATACAAGTCTTACTCTATTTGTCTTCGGTTACGTCCGCAATATGCATGACGCAGAGGATATCATGATGGACGCTTTTGCAGCTGCTGCCGCAGGTGAACCGAGGTTTGCGGGAAAAAGTTCGTTCAAGACATGACTCTTCGGTATCGCACACAATCTCGCCTGCAAAAGTCTTCGCAAGAAAAGACGGCTTTGCTGTATGCGTAAAATATGAATCGTTGTCTACTGAAAATGGAGAGGGCTGCCGTTATAATCTTTCTGGTATGCTCCCTTTATGGAAGACAGTGAAATAAAAAACACTGTTAACCATGAAGGGAGCATTGTTATGTCCAAAAACAGGAAAATCAAACCGGAAGAAAAGATACGGATAGTTCAAGAATGTATAGATGGAAAGATTAGCCAAGCGCAAGCAGCAGAGGAAGCTGGCGTTAAGAAAGAATCGGTACGAACATGGATAGCAAAATATCACTCAGAGGGAAGTTTGGCGTTTTTAACACACGAAGGCAACCGTGTGTATAGTCCGGAATTAAAGCGACAAGCAGTACAGGATTATCTCTCCGGCGGTGGAAGTTTACTGGAAATCAGTAAAAAGTATAAAATTCGTTCAAAAACACAACTCGAAAGATGGATAAAGGTGTATAATAGCGGTAAGGACTTCGACAAACATAAAATGAGTGGAGGGAGCCGCATGAAGAAAACCAGAAAGACAACACAGGAAGAACGAATCAAAATCGCAAAGGATTGTATCGCCAACGGCAATAACTATGGCGAAACAGCTTTGAAATACCAAGTCAGCTATCAGCAGGTTTACACATGGGTCAAGAAGTTCAGCGAGCTGGGTGAAGCCGGCTTAGAGGATCGTCGCGGTCAACGAACAGCGCAACAGGAGCCGCGTACCGAGGAAGAAGAACTGAGAGTAAAGATTGCCCAGTTGGAACATGAACTGTACATGACCAGAATGGAGCGTGACCTTCTAAAAAAATTAGAGGAAATAGAGAGGAGAGATGCCTATCGCAAGTAAGACAGGAACACATCTACATCGCAATCAAGGAATCCTGTTATCCGGTAGAGCTTTCCTGCTCTGTTTTGAAAGTGTCCCGATCGGCATATTACGAATGGAACAGCGGGAAGATGTCCCCTCGTCAGAAACTTAATGAAGAGATAGCCAAAAAACTGGAAGAAATGCACACGGAAAGTCCGGATAAAGGTTACCGTCGATTGAGGGATGATCTGGAAGTATACCACAATATCCCTGTCAACGACAAAAGAGTATTGCGTATCTGCCGTAAAAAAGGGATTAAATCAACCATTAAATACAGCAGCCATGGCTGTACCAGACAGGCGAGTAATCCTCAGTATATAGCAGAAAACTTATTGAACCGCGAATTTCACGCAGACAAACCTAATGAGAAGTGGCTGACTGATGTAACAGAATTCAAATGGTATGAGGGAATTGAGGTTCGCAAAATCTATCTGAGCGCTATTCTGGATCTGTATGACCGCAGGATCGTATCGTTTGTCATTCGTGATCGGAACGACAATCCTCTGGTATTTGAAACCTTTGACAAAGCTGTAGCCGACAACCCAAACGCTAAACCCTTGTTCCACAGCGACAGAGGCTTTCAATACACCAACCGTACCTTTCATCAGAAGCTGGTAAATGCCGGGATGGAGCAGAGTATGTCCAGAGTAGGAAAGTGTATTGACAACGGTCCTATGGAAGGATTCTGGGGCATTCTCAAACGCGAGCGCTATTACGGCAAACGCTTTACAAGCAAAGAGAGCTTAGCTGCTATGATCGAAAACTATATTCGCTACTACAACTTCAATCGCTTGCAACGCAACCTCGGCGTCCTGACGCCTATGCAGAAACATTGCCTCTACAAAGCGGCATAAAATTACCGCAAACCTCGGAAGGACAATTCCCTTGTCCAGCCAAAATTTGCGGCACTTCTTAATTATTACATTGTAAATATTCTTTTAATTATTTCTCTGTCCTCTTGACGGGGTGCGGTTCAGATTTTTACGTTGAGTATCTTTTTACATATTTTTTAATAGTTTCCACATTTACTACCAAACCTCTCCGCCAAATAGCACTCCCGTGAGCAGTATTTCAGCTTTGCATTTCCGTAAGCTTCGAACTGCTTTTTGCAGTGAGCGCAAGTATGCGTGTACATAGCCTTTCTGTTGATTTTTTCCGGGTGAGCCGCCCACCATGCATTTCTGCACTTGTCGCAGCAGAATAGTTTCTTCTTTTTCTTCGGTGGCTGAACGATCACAGTGCTGCAGTTTTTGCAGTGCGGTATATTCTTATCAACGCTATCTGCGTCTACTCCTATCCCATATCTTCGGCAATAGGATTTAATCGTATCTCTGTTCAAATCAAGTTGGATTGCAATTTTGCTGAACGGTACTCGCTGTCCCCTAAGTTCAGCTATCTTGCTCTTTTGTTCGTCTGTCATCATAGTAATTCCACTCTCATTGATTTTGCCTTTCGGCGTGTAATAATCCATTGCTATCATATCTTCGATACCGTCAAGCCATTTAACTGTTATTGTTCCGTCATCAATGACCAGACTTTGAATAACCAAAGACAAATCATCTTCATCAGACCACATATTCCAAACACTCTCCAACAGAATCTTCTCTATCTCTTGAGACAAATCTGATCCGATAACTGTTTTTATACAATCCGATAAAACATTCGTTATTTCTTTATTTTGCTTAATCCTTCTGATTGCAAGGCAATGTGTGAGATAATGCAGGTACTTATCATAAATGTGTGGGCTTTCGCAGGGGTCACCCTTCTTAAATCGTTTTCTGCACCGCCACACTGGGTCTTTTGTTGTCGTAGAATGCCAAATGCGGTAGCCAAAATAGCTGCCGCATTTTTTACAGATTATTTTGCTTTCATAGAGCCTTGTTCCATGATACTTTTTGAAATTATCATTACTCATACTATTAGAGCGTTCT
>OMYH01000033.1 GCA_900315255.1 uncultured Eubacteriales bacterium
CAGCAGAAGCACCGATCGAGCCGGCAGGCGAGACTAAAGATGCAAGCAAATTTGGTGCTCAGTCCGAAGGACGTGATTTAATCAGTGGTTCCTTAAATAATTTGAAAAGGAAAAAAAGAAATGGCAAGAAAAAAAACACCCGAATACGATAACGAAAGTATCGTTTCACTGAAAGGTGCCGACAGAGTAAGGAAACGTCCTGCCGTAATATTCGGTTCAGACGGACTTGAGGGCTGCGAGCATTCGTTCTTTGAAATACTCTCAAACTCCATCGATGAAGCAAGAGAGGGCTATGGACGAGAAATAACGGTAACATATTACAAGGATAGATCTATTGAAGTCGAAGATCACGGCAGAGGTATACCCGTTGACTATAATAAAAACGAAGAAAAGTATAACTGGGAGCTTGTGTTCTGCGAGCTTTACGCAGGCGGCAAGTATAACAACAGCGAGGGCGAGAATTACGAGTATTCTTTGGGACTAAACGGTCTGGGACTTTGTTCTACGCAGTATTCCTCTGAGTATATGGACGTTGACATCAGACGTGACAATACACGCTATACTTTGTCTTTCAAAAAGGGCGAGAACGAGGGCGGACTAAAAAAGGAAGCTTATTCTAAGCATGACACAGGTACAAAAATTCGCTGGAGACCCGACCTCGAGGTGTTTACCGATATTGACATACCTGCGGAGTATTTTCATGATATCATCAAGCGTCAGGCTATAGTCAACGCAGGGATCAGATTTGTGTTGAGAATACAGAACGGCAAAAGTTTTGACACAACAGAGTATGTCTATAAAGACGGTATCACAGACCATGTTAAAGAGATAGTAGGCGAGGATGCTCTGACCTCGGTTCAGTCATGGCAGGCGGAGCGTATGGTCAGAGATCGTGCCGACAAACCCGAATATAAGGCGAAGATGAACATAGCCGTAGCATTTTCCAATAAAGTCAAGGCGCAGGAATTCTATCATAATTCAAGCTGGCTCGAGCACGGCGGAGCGCACGAAGCTGCTGTCAAAAATGCGTTCGTGTATCAGATAGACGCATACTTAAAGCAAAACGGAAAATATAATAAAAGCGAGAGCAAGATCAAGTTCAATGATGTTGAAGAATGCCTCGTTATAGTAATATCTTCCTTTTCAAGCGTTACATCTTATGAGAATCAGACAAAAAAAGCGATAAACAATAAAGGGATACAGGACGCACTTGTCGAGGTGCTGCGTCATCAGCTTGAGATTTACTTTATAGAAAATCCTCTTGAGGCTGACAGAATTGCAGGTCAGGTGCTTATCAATAAACGAAGCCGTGAGAAAGCGGAAAAAACACGTCTTGATATTAAGAAAACACTTTCGAGCAACATGGATATGACAAGCCGTGTTGCGAAGTTTGTCGATTGCAGAAGCAAGGACGTTTCACAAAGAGAGCTTTTCATCGTTGAGGGTGATTCTGCATTGGGTGCCTGCAAGCAGGCAAGAAACCCCGATTTTCAGGCTATAATGCCGATCAGAGGAAAGATACTCAACTGCCTGAAAGCCGACTACGATAAGATTTTCAAAAGTGAGATTATCACAGATCTGCTGAAGGTTCTGGGCTGCGGTGTGGAAACTTCTGCAAAGTCGAATAAGAGTCTATCCTTGTTTGATCTGAATATGTTAAGATGGAGCAAGGTCATTATCTGTACCGATGCAGACGTTGACGGATTTCAGATCAGAACACTGCTGCTCACTATGATATACAGACTCACGCCGACTCTTATAAAAGAAGGTAAGGTGTTTATCGCAGAGTCGCCGCTATATGAGATAACCACAAAAAACCAGATTTACTTTGCCTATACTGAACAGGAAAAGGAAATGTTCATAGGCGAGATAGGCAAAGAGAAATTCACGATACAGCGTTCAAAGGGTCTTGGTGAGAACGAACCCGACATGATGAACCTGACTACCATGAATCCCGATACCCGCCGTCTGATCAAAATAATGCCCGATGACGCAGAGAAAACAGCGGAGATCTTTGATATTCTACTGGGCGATAATCTGAGCGGACGCAAGGATTATATAGTGAAATACGGTGCGGATTATATTGATAATCTTGACGTAAGCTAAGGGGGTATCAACATGGCAAGAAGAAAAAAGACAGAGCCTAAGGCATATCAGCCGAAGATAAAGGGCGTTATCCGAGGTGCGGGCGATGTCGTTGATCAAAAAATAGTTACAACAATAGAAGAAAACTATATGCCTTATGCGATGAGTGTTATCATGTCAAGAGCTATTCCCGAGATAGACGGCTTTAAACCCTCACACAGAAAGCTCTTGTTTACTATGTATAAAATGGGACTGCTTGGTTCGACAAGAACTAAGTCGGCGAATATAGTGGGTCAGACGATGAAGCTCAATCCACACGGAGATTCCGCTATATACGATACGATGGTACGACTAAGCCGAGGATATGAGGCACTTTTGCACCCGTATGTTGACAGCAAGGGTAATTTCGGTAAGTTCTACAGCCGTGATATGGCGTGGGCTGCATCTCGATACACAGAAGCAAAGCTTGACGCTATCTGTACCGAGCTGTTTAAGGATATAGATAAAGATACTGTTGATTTTGTCGACAACTATGACAATACATTAAAAGAACCGACTCTCCTGCCTGCGACATTCCCGTCAGTGCTTGTCAATGCAAATACGGGTATCGCAGTAGGAATGGCGAGCAATATCTGTTCATTTAACCTCAGAGAGTTGTGTGAAACGACTATCGCTTTGATAAAAGAAAAAGAGCATGATCTTATATCTACCCTGCCTGCCCCTGATTTTATCGGCGGAGGACAGATAATATATGACGTTCCTACGATAAGATCTATTTACGAAACCGGCAGAGGCAGCTTCAAGGTAAGAGCGGTATACAGCTATGACAGTAAAGCCAACTGCATTGATGTGAAGAGCATACCGCCGACCGCCACAAGTGAGGCGATTATTGAGAAAATAATCGATCTTGCAAAAACAGGCAAATTAAAGGAGATTTCTGACGTTCGCGATGAAACAGGTATCGACGGACTGAAGATAACTATCGACCTGAAGCGTAACACCGATCCGGATATGCTCATGCAGAAGCTTTACAAGATGACCCCGCTGGAGGATTCGTTCCCGTGTAATTTCAATGTACTTATCGCAGGAACACCGAGAGTGTTGGGTGTTCGCGCATTGCTTGAGGAGTGGACGGCATTCAGAGTTGAGTGCGTCCGGAGAAGAACAGCATTTGATCTGGAGAAAAAACGCAGCAAGCTGCACTTGCTCAAAGGTCTTGAAAAGATACTTCTTGATATAGACAAGGCTATCAGAATTGTTCGTGAAACCGAGGAGGAAAGCGAAGTCGTACCGAATCTTATGATAGGCTTCGGCATTGACGAAACACAGGCTGAGTACGTCGCAGAAATAAAGCTGCGTCACCTGAATCGTGAATATATCCTGAAGCGTACCAAAGAGATAGAAGAGCTTGAAAAGGATATTAAAGAGCTGGAGGGTATTCTTGCAAGTAAGACAAAGGTCAAGAATATTATAGTAGCCGAGCTTAAAGAGGTTGCCAAAAAATACGGCAAAGATAGAGTTACAACTCTGATTGATCCGCAGGATATAAAAGACATTGATATTACGCCTGAGATCCCCGATTATCCGGTGAATCTCTACTTTACCAAAGAGGGCTACTTCAAGAAGATCACTCCTTTGTCGCTTCGAATGGGCGGCGAACAGAAGTTCAAGGAGGGTGACAGCATATACCGTGCGTATGAATCCACAAACACCGCCGAGCTGCTTTTCTTCACAAACAAGTGTCAGGTGTACAAAGCAAAGGCATATGACTTCCCCGATACGAAAGCGAGCGTTCTGGGCGATTACGTTGCGGCAAAGCTCGGTATGGATGAAGACGAAGTACCGCTTGATATGATAGTAACAAAGGATTACGAGGGATTTATGCTCTTTGCTTTTGAGAACGGAAAGCTTGCCAAAGTACCTCTTAATGCTTATGAAACAAAAACCAACCGAAAGAAGCTTGCAAATGCGTACAGCGACAAATCGACGCTTGCAGATTTGATGTATATTTCCGAGGACTGCGATATTCTGCTCACATCCACATCGGGACGAATGCTGCTTTTGCATTCGGGCGCCATACCGCTTAAAACTACTCGAAACACACAGGGCGTTGCTGCAATGAAGCTTAAAAAGGGTCATGTGGTGCGGCAGATCGAAAAATACGAGGACGGACGATTCAAAGACCCAAAGCGTTATCGTTCAAAATCACTGCCGACTATGGGAGCAATTCCTTCGGGTGAGGACGCCGAGCAGCTTACACTTTCATTGACATAGTATCATAAAGAAAGAACTTGTTATGGAGGATAACTATAAATTTAAGGTGAATTTAGGCGGAATGATAGATATTCTGTCAAATCACTTGTATAACTCGCCGATCGGCTTTGCAGACATCACATATATTATTGGGAGAATTAGCTATGAAATGTCTGTCGGTACAGAAATTTTTATCAGGAACAATAAAGCTGATCGTGATGAGCAGATATACGCTCGCTTTACTGCCGATTGTGAGGAATTAAAATGGGTTATGTGACTGATAAGGTATTTGTAAACGGTATCGAAATGGAATATCTTAAATTTGGCAGGGGACAGAGTAATCTTGTTATTCTCCCGGGGTTAAGTGTCCGGAGTGTTATACCTCATGCTGCCGCCATTGTAAAGCAATACGATATTTTCACAGACGAATACACCGTTTATTTGTTCGACAGACGCATTAATATTCCGCCTGTGTATTCAATTAGTGATATGGCAAAAGATACCGTTCAGGTTATGAAAAAGCTTGACATATGCGATGTATCTCTTTTTGGGACGTCACAGGGTGGCATGATAGCGATGGCTGCTGCTCTGGAATATCCCGAGCTTGTCAGAAAGCTTGTGCTTGTTTCAACAACGATCCATGCCGCAGAAAATAGGTGTTCCGTAATAAAAAAATGGATCACCTTTGCCGAAAACAAAGATCGTGAGGGACTTCTGCTTAATATAGCTGAAGATGTTTATTCAAAGGAGTTCTTCATCAGATACCGCGAGGCTTTTTGTGCGTTGGCAAAAACCGTCACAGATGATGAACTTGAACGGTTTATTATTATCGCAAAGGGAATTGAAGGGTTTGACATAAGGGATGAAGTCCATAAGATCAAATGTCCTGTATTGATCGCAAGCGACGATAAGGACTGCATTTTTGACGCTGCTGCTGCGGCGGAGATGAGGCAATATTTTGCCGCAAATAAAAAAACTGAAACTAAAATATACAGCGGATTCGGTCATGCTCTATACGATACTGCCCCCGACTTTACGGAACTGATGTATAATTTTTTAAAAAAGTAAACAATACTCAGCCTGCTGCATAAAAGTAGGCTGATTTTGTTATTTATCTGTTGCATAATTGATATTTTGTACGATTGTATTATATGAAAGCTTATAAGCGAGGCGGTTCATTATGACAAAAGAATATTATATGCAGATTGCAAGGTCATCTCCGCAGGATGCCCATAAAGCGTTGGCTGATGAATACCTTAACTATGTCTATACCATAGTATACAACAAGCTAAGAAGTACGGCAGTCCGGGAGGACATCGAGGAGTGCGTCAGTGACGTTTTTGCAGACGTATTCTCGGTGTTAGAAGAAAAATCAAAGCTCGGCGGTGACCTGAAAGGGTTTATAGGTACGGTTGCAAAACGCAGAGCGATAGACTATTATCGTCGTGCTAAAAACAAAATTGATACCGTGTCTATAGAAGATGAGCGTATAGGCAATCTCAGAAACAAGATTGATGTTGAGAAAGAGATTATAGATGGAGAGTTATGTAAAATTATCTATGATCAGGTAAAAACACTCGGTGAACCCGATTCGTCAATAATCATCTATAAGTATTATTACAACAAAAGCTCATCGGAGATAGGTGATATTCTGTCAATGAAACCGTCTGCAGTACGTATGCGGTGCAGCAGAGCATTAAAACGGTTAAAAGAAAAACTTGCCGATATTGTAAGGGAGTGAGTGTTATGAAAAGAAAAAAGGATATATTCAAAGCACTTGAAAATGCAGACGATGAACTGCTCGAAACCATGACAAACGATTTTGATCCTTTAAGTGACGAACAGAAAAAACGTATACTTCTGAAAAGCGAGGAGAAGCTTGAGCAGAGAAAGAATATCCCATCTGATATTGACAGCTCCGACAACGTAGTCACAATGACCGAGATAGAGAACAAAAACAAGTGGTACAGACAGCTCGGCAAGATCGCAGCTTGCTTTGTCGGGCTGATCGCAGTAGGTGCAGCGGTAATTCTTGCGCTGAATGGTGTCAAGACAGACGTACCCTTATCCCGTGAAGAGATTTCGGTGAATTATGCTACGCCCGATCCTGCGGAAAAGAATAGTAATCCTGTTGTACAATCCTGTGCGGCTGATAAAAAGGAATCCTCCGAGGAGAGTCAGGCAGAGCAAACAAGCAGCAAAAGCCATGAAATAAGTTCTGAAAGCAGCAGAGCGGCAGATACCTCCGCAGACAGCGACACTGAAACAGAAAGAATTACAGGAACAGAAAGTTATACCGACACAAATCAGGATGAAATAGATATTGCAATAGATGAAACCGATTACGATAAGGGCTATACCGGTAAGAACAGAGTGTTAGCTGTGACTGAAGATATGACATACGGCGAGGTTATAGAACTTCTCGGTGCGCCCGACGATCTTCTCATTCAAGACGGCTTTGCAATGTACAGAGTCGAGAGTAACGAGACAGACAGAATTCTTTACCTGTTCTACGATAATCCCGAGGATGTTATCGGTAAGGATGGTCATCAGCTTTTTGAAGAAGCAATTCCGATAGATCAGATGTATTTTGATCTTGAAAATCATACATTTGAGTGCGTAGTTGCAGATATTCATGACGGCGGTTCGATCAGGGTAAGCTGTCCGCAATACACGTTTAACTGCGCCGATTTCAGATATACCGACGACCCTTCTTCGATGAATATAAAGCTCGGAGATAGATTGATAGTCGGCTATACAGGCGAAGTGCTTATGGTTTATCCTTGTATTATTCAAGTTACAAGTGTAGAAGTGGTAAACGACAAGAGTAATTGGGCGATAGAAGAATAAACAGCGAAAGGAATGTCGTTGAATGCGGCATTCCTTTTAATCATTTTATTATTAGTGAAGGGTTTTGAGCTATATTAATAATCGTATCAAGAATATTATCTATGTCCTTTAAACACAATTAATTTCGGATTGTGTATTGACCGCTTCATATATAAATGGTATAATGAAAAAAATTGTGGAGGACAATAGCAATGATTTCAAATCTTAATCCGGATCTGTCAACTTTACAGTATTTTTTCGAATACACAGATATTGATGAAACATCTCTGATAGAGATCAACAGCTTACCTTTATTTAAGAAATATCAAGATCATTTTCCTTCGAAATGGTGTATCAATATTAAAAAACAAATTGCCTTTACGGAAATGGGATATGTGCCGGCAGGGATCGTTAGAGGAAACAACGACGAATGTTATTATGAGTTTTTATTCTTCTTGCGTAATGCCTATGGTGCTATCGAAGTTTATTGTTCCGAATACCGTAAAGATATTTTATCTTATAAACTGAAATATTTTGGAAAAAGACAAGAACCGATATTAACTAATGAGGTTATTATTGCTTTGTTACATGAAGCAATAGTAGCAAAGAAAAAAGCAGATCATATATACTATAGAATTGATGAACTCTTGAGGAAAGCCGAAGATTTAAAAAGAGTTTACACAACAATTGTACACGGACCGTTTTCAGATAAGCTGCAGGAATTATTATGCAGCGTGACCGAGATTTGTGATATAGACATAAAGCTAAGGAAGATTTGTCTGGATCATTTTACCGAGATCAATTTAAGAAGGCCGAGACGTGTTGACGGCTTTTATCTGTATGATGATGAAGATTCATTTGCAATATTTGACATCATAGTGTGGATATACCTGCATAAATATAATTCACTCAAGCAACTGATCGATGGTTGGCCCGAGATCTCAAATTGTGAACGCTATTATTTTTCAAGTAATACAATTTTCTTTTTGGTAGGGCATAAGGATTTTTTCTGTAAAAAGTATATTAACGATCGGGTGAACAGAGGAATAATCATCGTAGATAACGATATTATAAAATTCATTGATGGTTATTCTAAAACTATCATAGAGAAATTAAACGGAATATCATAAATCTGATTAATACACATATGCTCGGAGTAAAATCCGGGCATTTTTTTGCCAGCTCCACTTGACCGGAAAAAGTAAAGATAATGTGGTGATTATAATCGCACCTGATGGTACTGATGAAAACGAAACTGAAAAATGATTTGCGATGACATATAAATATTACATATTAGTTCGATTCGAAAGGAAGCTTTAAAACTGTCTCTCTTTTTCATACCAATATATTTCAAAAAGGTTAAAAAATTAACAAATTGTTTTTTGACTATTCGTCTGTTATTTGCTATAATAAATATGATTACGAATTAACTGTAAGGAGGAATCCGTTATGGGTTACACAATCGCGCAAAAGATAATCAAAAATCATCTTCTCAGCGGAGATATGACAGTAGGCAGTGACATCGGTCTGAAAATCGACCAGACGCTTACGCAGGACGCTACCGGAACAATGGCATACCTCGAATTTGAGGCAATCGGTATCCCCAGAGTAAAGACAGAAAAAAGTGTCGCATACATCGACCACAACACGCTGCAGACAGGCTTTGAGAATGCAGACGACCACCGTTTCATTCAGACTGTTGCAAAAAAACACGGAATTTATTTTTCACGTCCCGGCAACGGTATCTGTCATCAGGTACACCTTGAGAGATTCGGCAAGCCCGGAAAGACTCTTATCGGCTCAGACAGCCACACTCCCACAGGCGGCGGTATTGGTATGCTCGCAATGGGTGCAGGCGGTCTTGACGTTGCGGTTGCAATGGGCGGCGGAGCTTACTATATAACTATGCCTAAGATGGTAAAGGTCAACCTTACCGGCAAGCTTTCTCCATGGGTATCCGCTAAGGACGTTATTCTCGAGGTTCTCAGAATTATGTCTGTTAAGGGCGGCGTCGGAAAGATAATCGAGTATGCAGGCGAGGGCGTTAAAACTCTTACGGTTCCCGAGCGTGCAACTATCACAAATATGGGCGCAGAGCTTGGCGCTACAACTTCTATATTCCCCTCAGACGAGGTTACAAGAGAGTTTCTCAAGGCTCAGGGCAGAGAAGAGGACTGGACAGAGTTAAAATCAGACGAGGACGCAGTTTACGATGAGGTTATTGATATTGATCTTTCAAAGCTTGCACCAATGGCTGCCTGTCCACACAGCCCCGATAACGTTAAGACTATCGAGGAGATAGGTCCTCAGAAGATAGATCAGGTATGTATCGGTTCATGTACAAATTCCAGCTACTTAGACCTTATGAGAGTTGCGGCGATCCTAAAAGGCAAAACTGTATGTCCGAGCGTGTCGCTTGCTATTGCACCGGGTTCAAAGCAGGTTTACAATATGCTTGCTCTTAACGGTGCTTTGGGCGATCTTATCGCAGCAGGCGCAAGGATACTCGAGTGTGCGTGCGGTCCGTGTATCGGTATGGGTCAGTCGCCTAACTCCGCAGGTATCTCGCTTAGAACATTTAACCGTAATTTCGAGGGCAGATCGGGTACGGCAGACGGTCAGATCTACCTTGTAAGCCCCGAAACGGCAGCGGCTTCCGCTCTTACGGGCGTATTTACAGATCCGAGAACCTTGGGCGAGCCTGTTGAGATAAAGCTCCCCGAGCAGTTCCTCATTAACGATAATATGGTTGTCGCTCCTATCGAGGAGGATAAAATGGATACGGTAGAAGTTCTCAGAGGTCCGAACATTAAGCCTTTCCCGCAGACTTCTCCGCTTGATGAAACAATTGAGGCTTCCTGTGCGTTAAAGGTTGGCGACAACATTACAACAGACCACATTATGCCCGCAGGCGCTAAGATCTTGCCGCTCAGATCAAATATTCCTGCTATCTCTCAGCACTGCTTTACAGTATGCGATAAGGAGTTTCCGCAGAGAGCGCTTGCACTTGGTAAGTCTATTATAGTAGGCGGCGCAAACTACGGTCAGGGTTCTTCAAGAGAGCACGCAGCGCTTGCGCCGCTCTATCTTGGTGTAAAGGCTGTGCTTGTTAAGAGTTTTGCAAGAATACATAAGAGTAACCTTATCAACGCAGGCATTCTGCCGCTTACATTTGTAAACGCAGACGATTACGACAAGATTGCGCAGGGCGACGAGATCGTTATTAAGGACGTAAAGGCAAAGCTTGAAAACGGCGAGCCTATCGTTGTAACAGACGTTACAAAGGGTATTGATATTCCGGTGGACTGCGAGCTTACAGACAGAACAAAGGCAATTATTATCGCAGGCGGTCTGCTTGATTATACAAGAGAGAATTCGTAATGTGATCAGATAAAGAATTCGGGGCAAACGGCAGCATTTGTCGTTTGCCTTGACATGAAATAATGATAAAGGAGCATATAAATATGGCAGATAAAATACAAATGAAAACCCCCATTGTTGAGATGGACGGCGACGAGATGACAAGAGTCATCTGGAAGATGATCAAGGATATACTTCTTACACCGTATATCGACCTTAAAACAGAGTATTACGATTTAGGTCTTGTTCACAGAAACGAAACCAACGATCAGGTTACTCTCGACAGCGCAGAGGCTACCAAAAAGTACGGTGTTGCAGTAAAGTGCGCTACCATTACTCCGAACGCAGACAGAGTTAAGGAGTATAACTTAAAGGAGATGTGGAAATCCCCTAACGGTACAATCAGAGCAGCTCTTGACGGAACAGTTTTCAGAAGTCCTATTTTAGTTAAGGGAATTACTCCGTACATTCCCACATGGACGAAGCCTATCACTATCGCCCGTCATGCATACGGCGATGTATATAAAAACACAGAGATGGTAGTTGAAGGCGGCAGCCGTGCAGAGCTTTGCGTTACAAAGGCAGACGGCACAGAGGAAAGAAGCCTTATTCATGACTTTAAGACCGACGGTATTATCCAGGGTATGCACAATATTGACAAGAGTATCGGCAGCTTCGCAAGATCATGCTTTAACTATGCGTTAGACATCAAGCAGGATATCTGGTTCGCTACTAAGGATACTATCTCAAAGAAGTACGACCACCGTTTCAAGGATATTTTCAACGAGATTTTCGAGAACGAGTATAAGGAGAAGTTCGAGAAGGCAGGAATATCTTATTTCTATACGCTTATAGATGACGCTGTTGCAAGAGTTATCCGTTCCGATGGCGGCTATATCTGGGCTTGCAAGAACTATGACGGCGATGTAATGTCAGATATGATAGCAACGGCTTTCGGTTCGCTTGCTATGATGACTTCGGTTCTTGTATCTCCGAGCGGTGTATACGAATACGAAGCTGCACACGGTACTGTACAAAGACATTACTATAAGTATCTGAAGGGCGAAACAACCTCTACCAACTCTGTTGCAACTCTCTTTGCATGGACAGGCGCACTCAGAAAAAGAGGTGAGATGGACGAAACTGTCGAGCTCTGCAGCTTTGCCGATAAGCTCGAAAAAGCTACGATAAAGACTATCGAAGACGGAGTTATGACAGGTGACCTGGCTTTACTCTCAAAGCTCGAGAATATCACAAAGGTTGATACAGAAACCTTCCTGCGTGAAGTTGACAAGAGATTACAGGAGATGCTCTGATATACGGGGGTATGTTCAGTGGCTAAAAGAGAAAATATATCTTCATCTGTTATCAGACGGCTGCCGAGATACTACAGATTTTTGAGAGAACTTGACTCACAGGGCGTTACTCATGTAAGTTCGGGAGAGCTGTCAAGGAGAATGCGTTCGACAGCGTCACAGGTGAGGCAGGATCTCAACTGCTTCGGCGAGTTCGGTCAGCAGGGTATAGGCTACAACGTACCAATGCTGCGTGATGTGATCGAAGATATCCTGGGTATAAAGTGTATGTACCCTGCCATACTTATAGGTGCGGGCAACATAGGTCTCGCTATTGCAAATCAGGTTATGTTTGAAGGCAGGTGCTTTGAGCTTATCGGTATATTCGATAAAGACCCCGATAAGATAGGGAGTACTGTCGGTGAGTTGACTATACAGAGCATAGGTCGGCTTGAAAGCTTCTGCAGCAGTCATAATGTTTCTACGGCTATACTATGTGTACCGAAAACGGCTGTTGAGCCGATTGCAGAAACCTTATATAATGCAGGAGTAAGGAGTTTCTGGAATTTCAGTCACTATGATCTGAGTATGAAATTTGATAATATTATTGTAGAAAACGTTCATATAAGTGACAGCCTTATGCAGCTTTGCTTTAGACTCAAAAAGAAGAATAACGGTTAAAAACTCTCACGACATTGTGAAAAACTGTGTCGTGAGAGTTTTTTATTATGATATTTCTATTGTCATTTTATCAGATAAAGTGTATAATGTAATAAAGATTATTGGGGGGCGAGAATATGGTACATAATTCTATAACAGCTAACGAAGCGCTGGAAAGACTTAGGATCGGGAATGCATTTTATTCCGAAAGCAGCAGAAACACAGGTGATATTTCCGAAACTGTTCGCACCGATACACTAAAAAACGGTCAAAGACCATATGCGGTAATAGTTTCATGCTCGGATTCAAGAGTGATCCCTGAGGTGGTATTTAATGCAGGTATAGGCGATCTTTTTGTTATCCGTGTTGCAGGAAACGTGATAGACGATCATCAGCTCGGTTCGATCGAATATGCCGTATCGCATCTCGGAATAAAACTTGTCGTAGTTTTGGGGCATAACCACTGCGGCGCAGTAGACGCAGCGGTAAATCATGACCCCGATGGATTTGTCAAGTTTATCACCGACGAGATTCGCCGTGCAATAGGTGAGGAAAAGGACGAATACAAGGCGTGCTGTTTGAATGTTGCGAGAAGTGTTAGTGTGATAGAAGAAAGCTTTGAGATACAAAAAGAGGAAGAACACGGGCTTAGAGTTATCGGCGCTATTTACAGACTTGAAGACGGAATGGTGAATTTTAATGTCTGATACCAAGAAGAAAAGTCTGTTACATAAAAAACATATTATTATTTTATCTGTTTTTCTCGGATGGACATTATTGCTGATGTCTGTATTTTTTGTATATATGGGTGATTACTATCATGCGGAAGATATTGCTTTTCAAGCCTTGAATTCGGATGATACAGTTACAGTAACCGAAACGGAATCGGGTTGGCTTTTCAACGGGGCATCCGATGATGACCTATTGATTTTTTATTCGGGAGCAAAGGTCGAGGAAGAAGCGTACGCACCGCTATTGCACAGAATTGCTGAGAGCGGAACTGACGCATACCTTGTAAAAATGCCGTTTCACTTTGCCATGTTCGGAATTAACAGTGCCGATGATATTATTAACGGTACGGATTATAAGAATTACTATATCGGAGGACACTCTCTCGGAGGGGCTATGGCTGCAGTGTATGCATCGGATAACGGTGAGAAATTAAGCGGTCTTGTAATGCTTGCAGCGTACCCTACGAAGGAGCTTAACAGTGATTTGATCGAGATAACTGTTTTGGGTTCAAATGATACAGTTGTAAGCTTAGAAAAGATAGAAGAAGGCAAAAAATATCAAACGGATAATGCTGTAGAATATGTAATAAAGGGCGGGAATCATGCCTTGTTCGGGAATTACGGTGAGCAAAAAGGAGATGGCACTGCGATGATTACCGGAGAAGATCAGCAGGGTCAAACGGTAAGGTTTATAACTGATGTTATTTCAGAAAAAAATAAAATAATCTGAAGTGTTTAGCTTATTCACCGGAGGAGAATAATGAAAAAGAAGTATTTAGTAATCTTAGGTGTAGTGCTGATTCTGATCTGTTTTATCGTTACGATAGCTTCAGGGAGGCAATATACGCTTGTAATTCCTTGCATACAGGGAGAAGAAAACATAGAAAACTATGATATATCAGCTGATCAGAATTATGAAATATTCAGAGTGACCGACAAATATATCCGAGATGGAAATCTTTATATTACTTTGAATTCGGTATCAAAAGGAAAAGCGTACATTGATATTAGTTCAGGAGAATTTTCCCATATGGACATAGTATATGTACATCGTTTCGGTATCATAACTATCGGTAATTACTTTGGAAGGGCAAACGGCAGTTTTATTATTCCTTTTGCGGTAACGCTGTATCTTGTGATTATTCTGGCAAGCGTTATTGTCCGATACAGAAAGGATATGAAAAGAAGCATTTATCGTTACGAAAACATTCGTCATCTCGGTTGGATAGTATACCTGATCTCACTGATATTGGGACAGAGAGTCTTTTTTATAAGCTCGCCTGTTGATGCGATTCGATCGGTGATGAATTCTGCTGCAGATTTTGCGGTGGTTGCGTTGCCTTTTGCGTTCGTCGTATCTGTGCTTGTTTCTGTCAGCAATATCGTGCTGGTTTTCAGGGAGGGACGGAACTGGCGTAATCTGCTCGGGGTGATACTCGGAATTATTATTTGCATGGCAACGATATCTCCGATCATAGTGTCTGATCTATTGCAGAAGTCGACAATATTAGACGTACACAATGAATGCGGTATAGCAGCATATGTCGATATTGGACTAACAAATGTTGTTCTCATAGCGGTAACATATCTGGAATGTATTCTGATCGCAGCGATAATACTCACCGTAAAAGCCGCAAGAAACATACCGTCATTCAATAAGGACTTTATTCTGATACTCGGCTGTCAGATCCACCCGGACGGCTCTCTCACTCCGCTTCTTAAAGGGAGAACAGACAGAGCCATGGAGTTTGCCGAGATGCAGGAAAAAGCCACAGGCAAGAAGATAATCTTTGTTCCCTCCGGCGGAAAGGGCAGCGATGAGGTAGTTGCAGAAGGGCAGGCAATACGAAACTATCTTGTAGAGAATGGTATCCCCGAAGAAAGGATAATTACCGAGGATAGATCTGAAAATACATTTCAAAATATGAAATTCTCACTTGAGCTTATTAAAGATAAGATAAATGTATCGGAGCCAAAGCTTGCATTCTCAACTACAAGCTACCATGTTTTTCGTTCGGGTATTCTTGCAGAACAGCAGGGCATCCATGCAGAGGGCATCGGAAGCAAAACGAAAAGCTATTTTTATATTAACGCTTTTGTCAGAGAATTCATTGCGACAGTGTATTCGGAGTGGAAAACTCATATCAAAGTAGTATTAGAAATGGTAATATTCTTTTTAATGTCAGATTTGATATTATACTTATCTAATATTTTATGATACAAATCAAAGAAATCTTCTTTGTTATAAAACAGGAGTCTGTTTTTACTGTATATTCCGAAAAATCCCGGTAAGTCACGGTTGCAAAATCTGTAATTCTATGTTACAATTACATTAAATAACAGGATCAAATACAATGTATTATTCTATGGAGGAATTTATTATGAAAATAAACAAGAAAACAAATGGACATGAGCTTATTATCACACTTGAGGGCAGACTGGACACAACGACATCACCTGAGCTTTCAAAGGAACTCGAAACCTCGCTCGATGGTGTAACGAAGCTTGTGTTTGATCTCGCAATGTTAGAGTATATCTCATCATCTGGACTTCGTGTTTTGCTTTCCGCACAGAAGATAATGAACAAGCAGGGCACTATGATCGTTAAGAATGCTTCCGATATGGTTATGGAAATATTTGATATAACCGGATTTGTTGATATTCTGACGATCGAATGAGGTGACAAGAATGATTACAAACAGGGTTTATGTCAATAACAGAGGCGCAGGAAGGGAAGATGCGTTCAAAGAAGCAGAACGCTTCGCTGAATACAATCATTTTGAAAAAAAAGGCAGGCTTCATCTTCGTCTGTTGACCGAAGAAATGCTCGGAATGGTATCTGAGATAGGCGGAGATTTTGACGCAGAATTCTGGATTGAGAACGATGATGAAAACTACCGGCTCTGCTTAGAGGCAGAGATCAGCAGCATGAGTGCGGAAAAGAGGGAAAAGCTGCTGAAAACATCAACAAGCGGAAAAAACGCTGCCGCAAAGGGAATTATGGGGAAGCTAAGGAATATAGTGGAGCTTTATTGGACCGGCTATAAAGAGGCATTAAGCAGTCCGGCAAATCCGAGATTTCCGGAGTATACATATATGGGTATGACTTCGATGTCGTCCACCGTTTTTGATTCATACTGGAAATTGTCAGACTATAAGGGTGAAATCGAAAGCAGTGAGAATTTCTCCAAAACAGCAGAATGGGACGAGCTTGAAAAATCCATAGTTGCAAATATCGCAGACGATGTTTCTGTAGGTATCAAGAATGACACTGTGGAAATGGTAATAACAAAGAAGTTAAATAATATATGAACGAAAAGCCGAAGATGAAAAAGAGAATCATATTATCTTGATCATTGTCGGAACAATGGCAGGCTGTAATAGAAATACAGAGGTTGATGTTCAGTTTGACTATTACAGGGATATACACCTGAAGGAACATAGAACTGGATCGCTGAGGTTATACACGTAACAAGTTATGAAAATACCGAAACTGTCACATACAATGTCAATGACTGCTTCTGTTATGAATTGATGAAACAGAAGAATACTGATCAATAAACAATATTTTACCGCCCCCGACTATCAGAGGCGGTATTTTTTTGTCTTACTTTACATAGTTAAGGTAAGTATTCATTATTTGGAGACCATCCCATATCTTGTGTAAACCTCCAATAAGGTGTAAAATAGAAACACCGAATTGGAGGTTTTACAAATGGCAAGAAAGAAACGCACACCGGAA
>OMYH01000035.1 GCA_900315255.1 uncultured Eubacteriales bacterium
TAGCCTTCTCCCTCGGGAGAAGGTGGCGGCTTTAGCCGACGGATGAGGGGGTTGTCGTACGGCGACAATAGACAAAAATCAAATGCTAACGCATACACCTCATCTGTCACTCCGTGACATCTTCTCCTCAAGGAGAAGACTATGTTATGCTTCTTTCGAGAATTACATAACACAGCATGATTCGGTCGGCAAGCGCCGACAGGCAAATTCCGCCCTGCTTTATTGTTAACAATAGACCTTTCCGCATAATAAGTTTATTTCTTATCGACAATCATGAAGGGGGTCGGAGTGTGCCCGCTGCCATGCGTACCAACTCCCCCTAAGGACTGTAAGTTATATGGGATTCATGGAGAAAACCCGCATAGAATCAGGGGTTTTCCATCATTCTCAACGTGAGACTGATGGAGATTTATGTGAGATCCATGGAGATTATAATTCTTTTTCACCATGAATCTCATCTGAAAAAGACCTGAGAATGATGAATAGACCCGCATAAAATCAGGGCTTTTTCCATCAATCTCATTTAAAACATTGTATTAAGGGACTTGTGAGACTCATGGAGATTATTGATAATTCCAAGTCCTGTATTAGCTCAAAGTCCAAAAGAATAGAAAACACGCTGCTTTCCGGCATTAAAAACAAACGACGATGTCCCCGGCTCTATAGGCGGCAGGGGAAATATCAACATCGGTAGTCAGGATCACTCACCGACGTACGCAGAAGCTTAGCTCCTTGTTTAAAGTGTGGAGAGTGAATCGCGCGGATTTTATATTAAATCAATAAAAATCATCTTTTTCTGCAAGAATTTTTTGTGATAATAACAGAATTCTCGCCGCTTGCTTGATTATTCTTTATAAAATGATATAATAGAATCAAGGTGGTATATCCATTGAGGAAAGTAATATGAAAATATGTTTATCTTTAAAAGAAAGGTGCAAAATATTATGAAACGGAAAGCATTGATCACGGCAGCTATACTGATCGTCACCTCTGTTCTGGGCGGTTGTGAAACCAAAGAGATATCTGCCGGGAAGTACGCTTATTCAAAGCCGTTCTTCAGTGACAGCTCCGGTGACCCCTCGTCTTCGGGAATAGAACTGGACGTAAGCCGCAGTCATGATGACAGTGATATTACCGACAACAGTACGGATTCCGACATTGAAAGCAGCTCGGAAAAATCGCATGACGCCTCTTCTTCGTCAAGTGCCGCAACCCGAATTACACGTCAGGAGGTCACAGTCTACACCTACACCGAATCGTCGCCCTCCGAGCAGTCCGAGGATACAGGCGGCGATCATACGGACAGCGAGAACGCAAAAACCGAAACCGATACCGACACTGCCGCCGATGCCGACACATCATCGGACAGCGACACAGACATTACCGATACTGACAGCGAGATCGTGCAGTCCGATACCGACAACAGGGAAACACAGTCCGTATTTGAAGAAGCCGATCTGGAATTTGTCATCGGCGAGGCAAGAATAAAGCTCGGCGACAAGATATCAGATCACGAAGAGGCGCTCGGCAATCCCCTTCATATAACCGACATCACCGGCGTTAACGGAGAGATCGTCAGCAGGACCTACGGCTATGAGGATTTTTCGATAGATACTGTACCCGATGATGCGGGAAAGAGTGACATCGTTTCTGCCATACAGATATTTAACGATACTATTATTACCGAAAAGGGTATAAAGACAGGCGACCCCATCGAGAAGGTAGTCGGGATCTACGGCAATGACTGGATGAGATGTGAGGACGAGTACCGTTATTATATCGGTAATGAATATATGTACTTTTATGTACAAAATGATATTGTGGCAAATATAGGCTATAAAATTGACAAAGATATGGAGAATTGATATGCTTGAAGCAGGAATTAAAGCTCCGTCATTCTCGCTTCCGGACAGCGAAGGTACGGTTCATACGCTCGAAGAATTCATCGGTAAAAGAGTGATACTCTACTTTTACCCCAAGGACAACACCGCAGGTTGCACAAAGCAGGCTTGCGGCTTTGCGAATCTGAACCCGCAGTTCACCGAAAAGGGAGCTGTCGTGATCGGCATCAGCAAGGACAGCACCGCATCTCACAAGAGATTTGCCGAAAAATACGATTTGCCGTTTCTTTTATTATCCGACACGGAGCTTGAAGCGATCAAAGCGTATGATGTCTGGCAGGAGAAAAAGAATTACGGTAAGGTGAGCATGGGAGTAGTCCGCACGACTTATCTTATAGACGAGAACGGCATGATCGAAAAGGTGTTCAAAAAGGTAAAGGCTGCCGATAACCCGCAGCAGATGCTCGACGAGATCGGAAAAACAGATAATTAATAATTAGACAGTGCAAAAATATGGGTTGATCAAAGCTTAAGGCTTAACAAGATGTGTTTGATCCTACCGACCCGATAACAGCTCGCTTTAAGAAGCATCTATATTTTTTGTTTCAAATCAACAAAAAGTTTCTCTTAAAGCAGGAGTCTGTTGTGATAATAATAAAAAATCTCAAAGCTTGCTTGATTATTATTTTTTAAATGTTATAATAGAATCAAGGTTGTATAGCAACAATCAGGTTTCTGACCCGAAAGACAAGTCTGACGGAGAAGAACGGCAGATAATATTCTATAATGTATATCGTTATCTCTGTTCGCATTCCGGGCAGAGATATTTTTTATGTAAACGGAGGCGAAATGTTATGAACAGAGTTGCTCTGATAGGGATCATGATCGAGAATAACGAAGCTTTTGCTCAGATCAACGAGATCATTCACGATTATTCACAGTATGTGGTCGGCAGAATGGGACTTCCCAATGTGAGGGATAATCTGAATGTGATCAGCATAGTTCTTGACGCACCGGGTGATGTTATCAATACTGCCGCAGGCAGACTCGGACGGATAAGCGGCGTTACGTCGAAAGCGATCTATTCAAAGCTTAATGAGGAGTAACAAGATATCATGAAGAAGCTTATTGATAAGCTGTATGAAACCGGGAGCCTTGATCAGAGCGAGTACAGCGAGCTGATCTCGGGCAGAAACTATGAGCTGTCGCAGTATCTTTTCTCTCTTGCAAGAGAAGTCCGCAAGCGTTATTACGGCGAAAAGGTATATATAAGAGGGTTGATAGAATATACCAATTACTGTAAAAACGACTGCTATTACTGCGGAATCAGACGAAGCAATAAGAACGTTTCGAGATACAGACTTGACAGGGACGATATCCTTGCCTGCTGTAAGGAGGGTTATGAACTCGGCTTCCGCACGTTTGTGCTTCAGGGCGGTGAAGACCCATACTTCACAGACGAGAGAATGTGTGATATTATTTCACGAATAAAGGACGGGTATCCCGACTGTGCTCTGACCTTATCCATAGGAGAAAAAAGCCGTGAAAGCTATCGTGCGTTCTTTGACGCAGGGGCAGACAGATATTTATTGCGGCACGAAACAGCCGACAGCGCACATTACGGGAAGCTTCATCCTGACGAATTATCTTCGGATAACAGGAAACGCTGTTTGTATGATCTCAAAGAGATAGGCTATCAGGTCGGAACGGGGTTCATGGTAGGTTCGCCCTATCAGACGGCAGAAAATCTTGCGAAGGACATGATGTTCATAAAGGAGCTGAAGCCGTCCATGGTGGGCATAGGACCGTTCATTCCGCATAAAGATACGCCCTTTGCGGATAAACCCTCGGGTACGCTTGAACTGACCTTGTTTATGCTGGGGCTTATCAGGCTGACGCTGCCGTATGCGCTCATACCGTCGACAACGGCGCTCGGCACTATTGCGCCAAACGGACGTGAGCTTGGTCTTAAAGCGGGAGCAAATGTCATCATGCCCAATCTGTCGCCCGTAGAGGTGAGGAAAAAATATATGCTCTATGACAATAAGATATGTACGGGAGAGGAGTCGGCTCAGTGCATACAGTGTCTTAAAAATCGAGTGTCGTCCGTGGGGTACGAGATAGTTACCGACAGAGGCGACGCGGCGAGAGCTGAAGACTGAAGACTGAAAACTTAAAACTGAAAACTTAAAAATGGTGAGGGAGCAGGCTGTGTTCGGTTATTTGCGGAAAGCCCCATAACCAAGTCTTCTCCTTGAGGAGAAGATGTCACGCAGTGACAGATGAGGTGTATGCGTTAGCATTTTATTACATTCTTTCTGTTGCCTTGTGGCAACCCCCTCATCCGACGGCTTACGCCGCCACCTTCTCCCGAGGGCGAAGGCTATAGTTCGGAATCACGCTGTATTCGGTCAATTTCGGCAATAGCAAAACATAGAATTAAAGTGCTTTGATATAGTTATAACTGAAAATGACACAATAAAGTATGACTTTTTAATCCATTCATAACTTCTCATTTCCGACAAATCCGGTATAAGTAAAAAAATAATAAAGAATCAGAGGTAAAAGAAAATGTATGATCCGAAATCACTAAAAGCAGAAGAATTCATCGACCACGAGGAAATACTCGCAACACTCGAGTATGCCGAGCAGAATAAGAACAACCGTGAGCTTATCGAGGAGATACTCGAGAAAGCAAGACCGAAGAAAAAAGGCAGCGGCTATGTCTGTCAGGGGCTTTCGCACAGAGAGGCAAGCGTTCTGCTTGTGTGCGACATACCCGACCTTGTAGAGAAAATGTACACTCTTGCCCGCGAGATAAAAGAGGCGTTCTACGGCAACAGAATAGTAATGTTCGCTCCGCTGTATCTCTCGAACTACTGCGTGAACAAGTGCGTTTACTGCCCTTACCATTATCAGAACAAGACTATCCCGAGAAAGAAGCTCACGCAGGAGGAAGTAGCCGCAGAGGTAATGGCTCTTCAGGATATGGGACACAAGCGTCTTGCTATCGAAGCAGGCGAAGACCCGGTGAACAACCCTATCGAATATATAATAGATTGTATCAAGACTATCTATTCCGTAAAGCATAAGAACGGAGCGATTCGCAGAGTCAATGTTAACATCGCCGCTACTACCGTTGAGAACTACCGCAGACTGAAGGAAGCCGAGATTGGAACATACATTCTGTTCCAGGAAACGTACCATAAAGAAAGCTACGAGAAGCTTCACCCCGCAGGACCGAAGCACAACTACGCTTATCATACCGAAGCTATGGACAGAGCGATGGAGGGCGGTATAGACGATGTAGGTCTGGGCGTCCTTTTCGGACTGGAGCTGTATAAATACGAATTCGCAGGACTGCTCATGCACGCAGAGCACCTTGAGGCTGTTCACGGCGTAGGTCCTCATACGATAAGCGTGCCGAGGATCAAGAGAGCGGACGATATTGATCCCGATGTGTTTGATAACGGCATAGACGACGATACGTTCGCAAAGATAATCGCTTGTATCAGAATAGCCGTTCCGTATACGGGAATGATAGTTTCAACAAGAGAGAACGAGAGCTGCCGAGATAAGGTCATCGGACTTGGAATTTCACAGATTTCGGGCGGTTCAAGAACGTCTGTCGGCGGTTACGCAGGTTATTCCGCAGACGAAAGACCTCACGACACCGAGCAGTTTGACGTATCCGATCAGAGGTCGCTCGACGAGGTGGTGAGATGGCTTATGGATCTCGGATATATCCCGTCATTTTGCACTGCCTGCTACCGTGAAGGCAGAACGGGCGACAGGTTCATGAGCTTGTGCAAAGCGGGACAGATCCTCAACTGCTGTCACCCGAATGCTTTGATGACGCTAAAGGAGTTTCTGGAGGATTATGCGTCCCCCGAAACAAAGGCGATAGGCGAGAAGCTCATCAAAGAGGAGCTGGAGAAGATACCGAACCCGAAGGTAAAGGCAAAGGCGACGGAGTATATAGAAAATATCCATCTCGGAAAGAGAGATTTCCGTTTCTGATAAGCAGAGGTGCAGCAACATGAGCCTTAACAATACCCCTACCGCCGACAGGGTCCACATAGGGATATTCGGCAGGAGGAATGCAGGAAAATCAAGTATCATCAATGCAATAACAGGGCAGGAGCTTGCGATAGTTTCGGATACATTAGGCACTACGACCGACCCCGTGTCAAAGGCGATGGAGCTTCTGCCGCTCGGCCCGGTTGTGATCATAGATACTCCCGGGCTTGACGATACGGGAGCTTTGGGCGAGATGAGGATCGCCAAAACGTATCAGGTTCTCAACAAGACGGACATCGCCCTGCTGATCGTTGACAGCGAGTCGGGCATTACCGAGCATGACAGGAAGATACTTGACAGGATAAAGGATAAAAAAATACCTTATCTTATCGTATATAATAAATCCGACCTGAAAGAGATAAATATCACTGACGAAAATGAGATAGCCGTAAGCGCAAAGGATAAGAACAATATTAATGCTCTTAAAGAAAAAATAGCTCATCTCGTGCCGGATAATAAAGCGGAGTTTCCGATCATTGCCGACAAGGTGCAGAGCGGCGACTGCGTTGTGCTTGTTATCCCGATAGACAGCTCCGCCCCGAAGGGCAGGCTTATTCTCCCGCAGCAGCAGACTATAAGAGAGCTGCTCGACTGCGGCTGTACGGTTCTTGCTTGCCGTGACAGCGAGCTTGCGCAGACGCTTGATTCGCTGAAACAGCCCCCAAAGATTGTCATTACCGATTCGCAGGCCTTCGGGAGGGTGTCGAAGATCGTTCCCGATAATGTGTGCCTGACGTCGTTTTCGATACTGTTTGCAAGGCACAAGGGTAATCTATCTGCGCTTATCAAAGGAGCGAGAATGATAGACGAGCTTAATGACGGGGATACCGTGCTGATAAGCGAGGGCTGCACACATCACAGGCAGTGCGGAGATATAGGCACTGTCAAGCTTCCGAGGTTCATCGGAGAGTACACGGGCAGACAGATCGCGTTTGAATTCACAAGCGGGACTCAGTTCCCGTTTGACCTGTCGAGATACAGTCTGATAGTACATTGCGGAGGCTGTATGCTCAACGAGCGTGAGATGAAGTACAGGATAAAATGCGCCGAGGACGCAGGCGTTCCGATAACGAACTACGGAATGACGATAGCCCATACAAAGGGTATACTAAAAAGAAGTATGCAGATTTTTGAAGATGATGTAATATGACAGAAACGCTTCCGTGCCGTATGCGCATGGAAGCGACTTTTTTCTATAATTGAAAATAGAAAATGGAAAGCGGAAAACTATTGGAACTTCTTAAGGAGACACTGATTAAATCGAGTGCCGAAGTTGCGCCGTCAGATTTTTAGGCAAATTGTGCGAAAAATCCGCAGGAATACTGACGTATTTCAAGATTTTGAGTGCAATTTGACAAAAAGATGCAAGCAAATTTGGTGCTCAGTTCGAAGGACGTGATTTAATCAGTGGTTCCTTAAATATGCAATGTGCAATTGCGACCGTGCAAACACCTTTAAACCACAAGTGAAATCTGTTCTAATAAAACCAAATTTGTTTAAGAAAAGAAAAATAAGTGCGGTTTACCCCGGCTTAAGCAGAGGTATCGGCACGGTCTGCATTCTTCATTAAATAAACCAACTTTAAACTAACAACTAAATAATACCGTTTTTCTATTGAATTTTTTTCCGAAAAATCGTATAATAATAGAATGACTGTATGATTTGAAGCAATTTCGTCATTTTATACGGATTTTATTGTATTAGCATAGTAATACTTTACTTGACTAACACGATGAATTATGCTATAATTGTACAGGTTTCAGACATCGGATTGGTTTTGTCTGAATTGAAGAGAATAATTGCAGAACGGTGGGATAGAGAAATGAGTGTAGTCCGTTTCACAAATGAAGAGATGGCTGTTATGAGCCTTAGCAGTCTGTATGCGGGATACGGGTTCAGGCAGTTCAAGATGAGCAAATTCGAGGAGTATGACCTCTATGCCGAAAACAAGGATTTCTTATTAGGCAGCAGTGTCATAACCTTTACCGACACTAACGGCAAGCTGATGGCGTTAAAGCCTGATGTGACGCTTTCGATAGTGAAGAGCGTGGGCGATACACATCTTAATACGGAGAAGGTATATTACAGCGAGAATGTATACAGAGTAGATAAGGGTACACATCAATACAAGGAGCTAATGCAGGTCGGACTTGAATGTATCGGCGACATTGATATGTATTCGCTCAGCGAGGTCGTACTGCTTGCGAAGAAGAGTCTTTGTGAGATAAGCGACAGGAATATTCTTGATATTTCGCATATGGGATTCCTCAACGGTCTGCTTGACGAAACAAAATTGAGCGACAAGCAGAGGGCTGTCGTTATAGGGTACATCAGAGAAAAGAATACCGTCGCTATTGAACAGATATGTTCGGATTGTTTTATTGATGAGAAGATCAAAAATGCGTTGGTACTCCTGACGGGTATGTACGGACCGTTTTCTATGAAGATAGATGAGCTTAAAGCGGTAAGCTGCAATACAACTACAGATGACGCAGTAAAAGAGATGGAGGCAATTTTCGGATTCCTTAGCTCCTGCGGGTGCGCAGACGGCGTGAATATAGATTTCTCTATCGTGAGCGATTCGGGGTATTATAACGGAGTGGTGTTCCAAGGGTTTATCGACGGCGTGCCTATGGGCGTGCTGACAGGCGGCAGCTATGATAATCTTGTGCATAAATTCGGCAAGGACGCAGGCGCAGTGGGCTTTGCGGTGTATCTTGATCTTCTTGAACGTCTTATGGGCGGCGACAAGTCTTATGACGTTGATGTACTGCTTGTGTATGACTGCGATACAAAGCTTGATGATATTGCAGGAGCTGTTGAAAGAATCAGATGTGACGGCAAGAGTGTGAGGGCGGTCACATCGGACAACGGTACGATAAAATACAGACAGCGTGCCGAAATTACAAACGGGGAGGTCAGGTTCTATGGGTCAGATGATTAATGTAGCTCTCCCGAAGGGCAGATTGGGTGAGAAGGTGCTGGCTATTTTCGAGGCCTGCGGCTATGACTGCCCGTCTATACACGAAACTAACAGGAAGCTGATTTTTGAAAACGAGCAGGCGGGAGTGCGTTACTTTTGGGTGAAGCCCTCGGACGTATCCATATATGTCGAGAGAGGCGCTGCGGATATAGGCGTTGCAGGGAAGGATATTCTTCTTGAGTATGCTCCCGATGTATACGAGCTTTATGATCTGGATATAGGCAAATGCAGAATGGCTGTTGCAGCGTGCAAGGGTTTCCGTGACAATACAGAGAGAACTCTGCGTGTCGCTACAAAGTTCCCGAATATCGCCGGGACGTTTTATAACAAGAAGGGCAGAGATATAGATATAATCAAGCTTAACGGCTCTATAGAGATCGCTCCTATTCTGAGAATGTCCGATGTTATTGTGGATATTGTCGAAACGGGTACTACGCTGAAGGAAAACAACCTTGAACCGATAGAAACGATAGTTCCGATAAGCGCAAGGCTTGTTTCAAATAAGGTCAGCTACAAATTTAAGAATAAGGAAATCGTTAAGCTTGTGCAGGCTATTACGGAATACTGCGAGGCAAAAAAATGAAGCTGAAGAAGTTTGATTTTGACCTTACGGTATGCAAGCTTGGCGGTGTCAACGAAATAGACCTTGCCGATGATTTTTATTTTGTCGGCAGAACGGACGAAGAAATATCGTTAGTATGCAAAACCGAAAATACCCCCGAAAACACGATCAGCCGTGATGACGGCTGGAGAGGATTCAGAATAGAGGGCGAGCTTGATTTCTCTCTTATAGGAATACTGTCAAAGCTCTCGTCTGTGCTTGCTGATAATAATATAGGAATATTTGCAGTATCTACATACAACACGGATTATATACTCGTCAAGAAAGAGAAGCTTAATGAAGCGGTAAAAGCATTGACACAGGCAGGTTATGAGTTTTTGGAGTAGTGTAGCTTCGGAAAGCGTACTTAACAGAAAGGAATAAAAACATGATAAAGATATACGATACAAAAGAAATATCTGTTTCGGATATTCTGAAAAGGGAACAGACTTCGGCAGGCGTTGAGTCTATCGTAGCGGACGTTATCGCAAATGTACGCAAAAACGGCGATCGTGCGCTCAAGGAGTATACAAAAAAATTTGACAAGGCAGACCTGGATTCGCTTGAAGTAACACAGGATGAGATAGACGAGGCATTTGCACAGGTCGATGATAAGTTTATTGAGATTATCAGAAAGGCTAAGGAGAATATCGGCAATTTTCACAAACGACAGGTGAAAAACAGCTTTGTAATAAGTGAGCAGGACGGCGTTATTCTCGGGCAGAAGGTCATACCCATAGAAAAGGTTGGAGTGTATGTACCGGGCGGTACAGCTCCGCTGCCGTCAACCGTGCTTATGACGGTCGTTCCTGCAGTGATTGCAGGGGTTTCGCAGATCGTCATGGCGACGCCCCCGAACAGCGAGGGTAAAGTCAACCCCGCTATTCTTGCAGCGGCAAAGGTCGCAGGTGTTTCACGCATATTCAAGATAGGCGGCTCGCAAGCTGTTGCGGCGCTTGCATACGGTACGGAGAGTATACCTAAGGTCGATAAGATAGTAGGTCCCGGAAACGCATTCGTAGCCGAGGCTAAAAGACAGGTTTTCGGTATTGTCGATATAGACATGATCGCAGGGCCGAGCGATATCTGCGTTGTTGCAGACGGCACAAACGACCCTGTTGTCGTTGCGGCTGATATGCTCTCTCAGGCAGAACACGACAAGATGGCAGCGGCAGTGCTTATAACGGACAGCAGAGAGCTTGCAGAGAATGTGAGAGATCAGATAGAGATCCAGCTTAAAAAACTCCCTCGTGAGGAGATAGCGAGAACGTCTGTTGACGACAACGGCAGGATAATAATAGCCGAAAGTATTGATCGTGCGGTTGAGATCGCAAACGAGGTTGCGCCTGAACACCTTGAAATATGCGTTGACAATCCGTTTGATTATCTCGGAAAGGTTAAGAATGCAGGTTCGGTATTCCTTGGCAAGAACTGCCCCGAGCCGCTCGGCGATTATTTTGCAGGCCCCAATCATACGCTGCCTACAAACGGTACGGCAAGGTTTTCAAGTCCGCTGTCGGTCGATGATTATGTGAAGAAAACGCAGTTTACATATTATACCCGCGAGGCTCTCGCTAAGGTGAGCGAAGATGTGGCTTGTTTTGCAGAGAAAGAGGAGCTTGCCGCACACGCAAGGTCGGCAAGGGTGAGGTTTGAGTAATTTGGAGTTAGGAACTTCTTGAAGCGCGGAGTGTTGAGCGTGGAGTGTGGAGTTGTTTTTAGTTCTTATACTTACAGTTCTGTACTCCAAACTCCAAACTTCAAACTGCATTCTTTAAACTTCGCATTTTAAAGAAAAGGGTTGTATATAAAATGAGTAAATTTTTAATAAATAAATATCAGTCGCTTGACGTATATACCCCGGGTGAGCAGCCGAAGGATATGGAATATGTCAAGCTCAACACCAACGAATCGCCATATCCGCCGTCAGACGGCGTGCTGAGGGCAATATCGGACGAGGAAGTTTCAAAGCTTAATCTCTATCCCGATCCCGAATGCAGGGAACTAAGGGAGAAAATAGCGTCGCTTTATAGTGTAAATGCTGAAAACGTGTTTTTATCGAACGGTTCGGACGATATTCTGAACTTCTCGTTTATGGCATTTTGTTCGGACGAGCGAGAGGCGGTTTTCCCGAATATCTCCTACGGGTTTTACAAGGTATTCGGCGATCTCCATAGGGTGAGCTATAATGAGATACCGCTTAAAGATGATTTCACAATAGATGTGAATGATTATGTAAATGTCGGCAAAACGGTAGTTATAGCCAATCCGAATGCGCCTACCGGACTTGCGCTCAGCTGTGATGAGATAGAGAGGATAGTTTCGTCAAATCCCGATAATGTTGTGGTCATAGACGAAGCATACATAGATTTCGGCGGCAAGACCTGCGTGGCGCTTACGAAGAAATACGACAACCTGCTCGTAGTGCAGACATTCTCAAAGTCACGCTCCATGGCGGGCGCAAGGCTTGGGTTTGCTGTCGGTTCAAAGGCATTGATCGACGATCTTAACAGGATAAAATATTCCACAAATCCGTATAATATAAACAGACTGACTCTCCTTGCAGGCTCGGCTGCGATAGATGAAAATGATTATTATATGGACTGCTGTATGAAGATCATGAAAACAAGAGAGTACACTAAGAAAAAGCTCAAAGAGCTTGGGTTCACTTATCTTGATTCAATGACGAATTTCATATTCGCAAGATCCGACAAGATAAGCGGAGAGGATTACTATAAGAAGCTGAAGGCAAACGGTGTGCTTGTAAGGCATTTCTCCAATCCTGCGATCAGCGATTATGTCAGAATTACGGTCGGGACCGATGAACAGATGAATAAGCTGTTTGAGGTTACCGAGAAACTTTTATCAGAGTGTTGAGAGTAGAGTGTGGAGTTGCAGCGGTAAGTTCACTCTTTAATATAACAAGGAAGGAACATCACTATGCGAATAGGTGAAATTAACAGAAAAACAGCCGAAACCAATATAAGGCTGTACCTTGATCTGGACGGTATAGGCGACTCGGATATAGATACAGGCGTAGGCTTCTTAGACCATATGATGACGTTGTTCTCACGTCACGGCAGGTTTGATTTAAGGCTTAGCTGTGACGGAGATGTCTATGTAGACGATCATCATTCGGTTGAAGATATAGGCATATGTCTTGGAAAGGCGTTCAAAGAAGCTCTTGGCGACATGAAGGGCATAAACAGATACGGTCATATCATACTGCCAATGGACGAAACGCTCATACTTTGCGCAGTCGATATTTCGGGAAGGTCGCATTTGTCGTTCGAAGCCGAATTTCCCTCAGAAAAGATAGGCACATTTGACACGGAGCTTGTGGAGGAGTTTTTCGAAGCGTTTGTAAGAAGCAGCAGCGTTACGCTGCATATAAAGAAGCTAAGCGGCAAAAATTCACATCATATAGCCGAGGGTATTTTTAAGGCTTTTGCAAGAACCATGAAAACAGCTGTTGCAATAGACAGAGAATTTGAAGACGAAATACCTTCGACAAAAGGAGTGTTATAAATGACGGCGATAGTAGATTACGGAGTAGGGAACCTGTTTTCGCTGAGAAGCTCGTTTGCGATAATCGGGGAGAGCGTATTTGTGACCGGTGACCCGGACGTTATCAGAAGCTCAGACAGAATTATTCTGCCGGGAGTAGGAGCGTTCGGCGATGCAGCGAAGAAACTTGACGACAGCGGACTTGCAGAGGTACTCAAAGAACAGGCAAAGCTTGGCAAGCCGATACTGGGCATATGCTTAGGTATGCAGCTTTTGTTTGAGAAAAGCTACGAGTACGGCGAACACGAGGGACTCGGACTGATAAAAGGGAATGTAAGACCAATAGCTGATAAGGTTTCAGCGGATTACAAGATACCCCATATCGGCTGGAATGCGCTTAAATTTACAGAGAAAAAATCCCCTCTCTTCAAATATATAAAGGAGGGCGACTGCGTATATTTTGTACATTCTTATTACGGCGCAGACTGCGAGGGTTCTCTCACCTCGACCGCAGAGTACGGCTTTGACGTGACTGCGTCTGTCGAAAACGGCAATGTTTACGGAACGCAGTTCCACCCCGAAAAAAGCGGCGAGGTAGGAATGAAGATACTCAAGGCTTTTTGTGAGTGCTAAGTTGAATTAGGAGCTTTCAAAGTGTGGAGTTGTTTGTTAGTCCAAAGTCCGAAGCCCAAAGTCCGAAGCAACACTTCAACTAATAACTTATAACTATGAGTTTATAACTCCACTCTACACATTTAAAAAACAGAGAGGTAAAAAATGAACATATTTCCTGCAATAGATTTAATAGACGGCTGCGCAGTTCGTCTTTATAAGGGCGACTACAGCAAAAAAACTGTATACAGCGATAACCCTGTTGATGTTGCAAGATCATTTGCCCGGGCAGGCGCAGAGTATATACATATTGTAGACCTTGACGGCGCAAAGGACGGCTCAAACGCAAATCTGTCCGTGATCGCCGATATAGTCAAAGAAAGCGGGCTAAAAGCCGAGGTAGGCGGCGGTATCCGCTCGTTGGATTCAATAGAGAAATATCTGAATCTGGGTGTTATGCGTGTGATACTCGGTACTGCGGCAGTAAAAGACCCTGCGTTTCTCGAAACAGCTGTCAGGACATACGGTGACAGAGTTGCCGTGGGTGTGGATATAAAGGACGGCAAGGTTGCCGTAAAAGGCTGGACGGAGTTGTCGCAGTACGACTGCTTTGAGTTTTGTGAACGTTTGCAGACTCTCGGCGTAAAGACCGTCATCTGTACGGATATTTCGAAGGACGGCGCTATGTCGGGTACGAATATAGAGCTGTACAGGCAGTTGACAGAGAAATATACTATGGATATAGTAGCGTCGGGCGGTGTGTCAGACATAGAGAACGTGAGAAAGCTCACCGAAATGGATATGTACGGTGCAATTCTCGGAAAAGCGCTTTACACAGGCTCGATTGACCTGAAACAGGCGATAGAGATCGCAAAGGGAGGCAAAGCATGATAACAAAAAGAATTATTCCTTGTCTTGACGTTAAGGACGGAAGAGTTGTTAAGGGTGTTAATTTCCTTGGACTTGCTGACGTTTCATCGCCCGTAAAGCTTGCGAAATTCTACAGTGATAACGGAGCCGATGAGCTTGTTTTCTATGATATTACAGCGTCTGCCGAGGGCAGAGCTTTGTTTACGGATATTCTGTGTGAAGCGGCGAGTACGATTTTTATTCCTCTGACTGTCGGCGGAGGGATCAACACCGTTGACGACTTTGACAGAGTGTTAAAGTGCGGAGCGGATAAAGTGAGCGTGAACTCGGGTGCTATCAGAAACCCCGACCTTATCAATGCCGCTGCGCAGAAGTACGGCGACCAGTGTGTTGTGCTGTCTGTTGACGCAAAGCGTGTTGACGGAACGTACCATGTGTTTGCAAAGGGCGGACGTGAGGACACGGGCATGGACGCTATAGAGTGGATAAAGAGAGGACAGTCTATGGGAGCAGGTGAGATAGTTCTCAACAGCATAGATACCGACGGTGTAAAAGGCGGCTTTGACCTCGAAATGCTTGGGGCGGTATGCGAGATAGCGACAGTGCCCGTTATAGCATCGGGCGGCGCAGGTAATATGGAGCATTTTACAGAGCTTTTCAATGCGCTTCCGAAGGTTGACGCAGGACTTGCGGCGTCTATTTTCCATTTCGGTGAGGTGGATATACACGAGCTTAAAGAGAAGCTTCATAATGACGGGATAAATGTAAGATTATAACTTATGTAGGGGGAGATAATAATATGAGCAATAATATCTTTACCTCAAATGATAATACGGGCAGACACGGCGGGGGTGCGATGTGTTATCGTTTGCTTGATCCCGAACAGGGCGAGTATGCGGTCGAACCCGTAGGGAAGCAGCTGCTCAATATGCAGCGAAAATACTCCTTAGGAGCGACCTTACTGTCAATGCTGGTTTTTATTGTGGATGTAGCGATCATTTGCTTCGCCTTCTATTTTTCTATTCTATTGGGCACACTGTTGGTCGTGATCAACGGAATATTTATGATAGTAATAGGAGTAAAGGGTGTAAAGTTATCTTCACAGGAGTCTGTTTTTACATCGAACAAGATACCCGCGACAGCGTGCGTAGATGACAGCTATTATGTTGATTTTTTAGATACAGATAATACCGATTACGAGGGATACCCTATTTACGTTAGAGGCTATATGCCGATATATGAATGTGAATACGACGGGCATAAATATATCTTTGAGCGGCAGTATCCGAATTGTGTCGAAAAGAAAATGCCCCGGGTCGGCAGAAAAATCAAAATTTTTTTGGATGAATATGAGCCCGAAAAAACTGTGTTTTCCGATGATCTGGAAAGATATATCCGGGAGAATAAAAGCGGCAGCGTCAGTTGTGTTGTCTTCGGCATTACAGCGATTCTGAGCGCGGTGTTGTTTATCGTTGGTGTGATATATTTAATGCAGTTATAACCCCATACGAACGTTATTGTTGGTGGTGGTCGGTGTGTTTTTTTCTGCATTAGCTATATTTGGTATTGTATATAATTAAGGAGAGATCGATTATGATAAATATTGATGAATTAAAATTTGATGAAAAGGGACTTATCCCTGCTGTAGTTGTAGACGACGACAGCAAAAAGGTTCTGACTGTTGCTTATATGAACAGAGAGAGCCTTGAGATTTCGATCAAAGAGGGCAGAACCTGCTTCTGGTCACGCTCCAGACAGGAGCTTTGGAGAAAGGGCGAAACCTCCGGCAACGTTCAGCATATTGTGAAGATACAGACAGACTGCGACAAGGATGCGCTCACTGTATATGTAAAGAAAGATGGTCCTGCGTGTCATTTGGGTACGGATTCGTGCTTTAACGATGATGTCTATGTAAGCGATACGCTTCACAGCTTCTCACTTGAAAGCCTTATGGAAATGCTTGTAGGCAGGAAGGTTGAAAAGAAAGAGGGCTCCTATACGACATATCTCTTTGAAAAGGGTATCGACAAGATACTCAAGAAGGTAGGCGAGGAATGCACCGAGGTCATTATTGCGGCAAAGGCTGACGATAAAAAAGAAACTATCTACGAGATCGCCGACCTCACATATCATGTGATGGTTATGATGATCGAAATGGGGATCACCCTGGACGATGTACACAAGGAGCTTGCGTCACGTCACGTTATCGACCACAAGGTAAAGCAGGAGAAAATGACATCGTGATAAGGGTAAGGCAGAATCTCCACACGCACACAAGCTATTGCGACGGTAAGAATACTGCTGAAGAAATGGTGCAAAGTGCGATTGGCAAGGGGCTTTGCTCGATAGGGTTTTCGGGTCACGCTTTCACTCCGCACGACACAAGCTACTGCATGAGCAGAGATAACACCATCAGATATGCAGAGGAATTGAACCGATTAAAAGAGAAATATAAGGGTACAATAAAAATATATACGGGTCTTGAACAGGACTATTTTTCCGTACCGCCGTTCATTGAAACCGATTATCTGATCGGCTCTGTCCATTATGTAGTGAAGGACGGGGAGTATATTCCCGTTGACGAAACAAAGGAGATAATAATGTTGGCAGCAGAAAGACTGTACGGCGGCGATATATACGCATTTTTAGAGGATTATTATAAACAGGAAAAAGATGTATATAATAAAACAAAATGCGATATAGTCGGGCATTTTGACCTCTGCGAGAAGTTCAATGCAGACGGCTCTCTTTTCGACAGCGCCCACCCTCGCTATGTAAAGGCGTGGAAAACCGCTCTTGAAACACTTGTAAAACAAGGTATAATATTTGAGATAAACACAGGCGCTATGTCGAGGGGATACACAAAATGCCCTTATCCGAAAGCGGATATACTAAAAGAAATATCACGTCTTGGAGGTAAGATCTGCGTATCAAGCGACAGCCACGATGCTGACACAGTAAACTACAAGCTTGATGAAATGTCTGATCTTGCGGCAGAATGCGGATTCGGAGAGATATGGGTATTGACCGACAGAGGATTCGGCGCAACGCCGTTAGGCGATATTTGCTAATCTATTGTTTTTTGGGAAAATATATGGTATAATAATATTAATAACAAAGAAAGGCGGATCATAATCATGAACGAACAGATCATGCAGCTTGTTGATAAGCTCAAAAATAATCCCGACATAATCAAGGCTCTCGGCAGTAAGGAAGAGGCGGTGAAGCTCATCTCCAAGGAAACAAAAATGCCCGAGGCGGAGTGCGCTAAAATCTATGACGGCATTATGGAAAAAGTAAAGGGCGGTATCGCAGGCAAGCTTGGCGGAAAGCTTCCGTTTAAGCTCGGCTGATAATAAGGTCATCGTTAAACACAAGGACGGAGAACATATATGTATGTTCTCCTATTTTTTACTGCTTTGCAGCAATTTTGTTAATAAAACGGTGCAAAAGCCTATACATATATAGATATTTTCACGAAAAGGTGTTGATTTTTTTCTCAATTTGTAGTAAAATATTATTTGCTGACGCTCCTTTGTCAGCGAGGGTTATTTTATTTTTGAAAGGTGATTTTTAATGAGCAACTGGGTAAATAATTCTGTTTTTTACCACATCTATCCTCTGGGCTTCTGCGGATGTCCCGAATATAACGACGGTAAGGTCGAATATCGTCTTGAAAAGGTACTTGAATGGATACCGCACATGAAGGAAATGGGTATCAACGCCATATACTTCGGACCTGTGTTTCAATCAAAAAAACACGGCTATGATACAAGCGATTACTATAACATAGATTGCAGACTGGGTGATAACGCAAGCTTTAAGCGTATTTGTGACGAGCTTCATAAAAACGGCATAAGAATAGTGCTTGACGGTGTGTTCAATCATGTGGGCAGAGATTTCTGGGCATTCAAGGACGTACAGCAGAACGGTGCCTGTTCGCAGTATTGCGGCTGGTTCCAGAACCTGAACTTCGGCGGCTGTTCGCCCTATAACGACCCGTTCTGGTATGAAGGCTGGAGCGGTCACTACGATCTTGTTAAGCTGAATCTGTATAATCAGGCTGTTGTGGATCATCTGATCGGCGCTGTCGATATGTGGATCAATGAGTTTGGTATCGACGGTCTCAGACTCGACGCCGCAGACTGCATTGAGCCGAATTTCTTCAAGACTCTGCGTAAATTCTGCAAGGGCAAGAACCCCGATTTCTGGCTTATGGGAGAGATAATCCACGGTGACTATAACCGCTGGGCTAATCCCGAGATGATGGATTCCGTAACGAATTACGAGTGCTACAAGGGTATCTATTCATCGCACAACGACAAGAACTACTTTGAGATAGCTCACTCTCTGCAAAGACAGTTTGCAAACGGGGGAATATATCAGAACCTCTGCTTGTACAACTTCCTTGATAATCACGACGTGAACCGTATCGGCTCGACTCTTCGTGACATTAATCATATCAACAACGTGTATACGGTTATGTTCACAATGCCCGGTGTGCCGTCTGTATACTACGGCAGCGAGTGGGCGATAGAAGGCAAGCGTACAAGAGAGAGTGACGCAATGCTCAGACCATGTCTTGAACTATCAATGGGCAGCGAAGCGAAGTATAACGCTGTTTCACACATTGGGAAGCTCTCAGCTCTCAGAAAGCATTTTCCTGCTTTATGCGTCGGAAAATACGAGAATATAGTTATACGCAACGAGCAGCTTGTGTTCAAGCGTTTTACAAATGATCAGACGATAATTGTTGCTCTGAACGTGAACGATAACGAATATTGGCTGGATTTCTCTGTAAACGGCGGATGTGTTCTGACAGATCTGCTTCTGGACGGCGCAGAATACCGTGTTGAGAATAACCATACAAACGTATGTATTCCTGCTAACGGTGCAAGGGTGCTTCTTCTTCACAACGGTGATTTTAACTACGGCAAATTCATCTCCGAAATATCAGGCGAGATCCCCGAACCGATAGCAGTACCTGCACATGAAAACAATTCCGCTCCCAATTCTGATAACAACGAGGTAAAAGCCGAAGAGCCGTTTGTTATAAAATACGGCAGGTATCGTCATTTCAAGGGCAGGGAATATGCCGTACTCTGTGTTGCAAAAAACAGCGAAACATTAGAGGATATGGTTGTTTACAAGCAGATTTACGATAACGGCGACATATGGGTCAGACCCGCAAAGATGTTCGGCGAGTTCGTGGAGGTTGACGGCAGGAAAGTAAGACGGTTTGAGTATATAGATAACGATAATTAAAAAACTCCCCCGAAGCAGCAAGACGTTACTGCTTCGGGGGTTCATTATATCTGTTTCTATATTGTTATCTCTATCCGATTTCCTTCCGTGTCTTCAATACAGCTCTCATAATAACCGTCGCCCGTTGTTCCGGGCCCGCTTATTATCGAAAATCCGTCCGAACGCATACGTTTTGTAAGCGAATCGACCTTTTCTTTGCTCCCGACGGCGAATGCAATGTGAGCGTATCCCGCGCGGTCAGATTTTTCTGCATTGTCATGCAGATCGGGTCTTGTCATAAGTTCAAGTCTTGCACCGTTATCAAAGCTGATGAAATACGACATGAATTGTGTTTTTTGATTTATGTACAGGCTGCCCGAATGTCCGCCGAAGTATTTTTCAAAGAAATCACGTTCGGATTCCAAATCGTTTACATAGACGGCGATGTGTTCGATATTCATCTTTTTTCTCCTCCTTTAAGCTGCGTAATAAATCTCAGCAAAGCAGCCGTTGCCAGCGCCATGCCGTTTATCACAAAAAACCACATTACCGATACGGGCACACTTTGTTCGTATACCATAAGGAAAGGATAAGGTCCCCTTACCACCCTCAGAATATTCAGTATTATGATTACTGCTGCATATGTGAAAGTCGGAATTAGCGAAAGAAAGACGTGTTTTTTTGTAAGAGCTTCCGACTGTTCAAAGAACATGAACGATATAAGCGACAGCAAAGGGCAGAGAAAATGCTGATAGAAATTAACTCCCTCTAAAAGCACCTTGAAGCTCCCCGACATGGGTACAAAAACAAAGGTCACTACCAGAAAGGTGAGCGTCAGACAAACTGTTGACGCATACTTCATAAAAGTAACGGATAACGGTACTTTGCCCTTTTTTGCGATGTAGAAAGCCAAATACAGAGTACTCACCGCAACACCTAAGATATTGCTCAGTACGGTGTAGTACCGCAGAATGCTCAGACCGTACTTTACATTCATTGAGCATCCGATCGTCCCGAATACTATTATTGCAATATTCAGAATCAATGGTGTATGTTTAATTATCTTTTTCATAAAGGCAGTCATCCATTCAACGGCTTGTTTTCTTCTTCCCGCCGGTCGTTGTATACGAAATACCTGTACCGGGGATACCTACCGTTGTTCTTGAAGTGCCGTTTGTGCTTATGGTGTGGTGAATGCCATTGCCGCCGATAGTCACGCTTGCGCTGCCGCTGTTGATGTTGAGCTTGACATTTTTGCCGAGCTTGATACTTTTTCTGAATTTAAGTCCCATTATAATACCCCCTTATTAACTTAAAAAGGCTGTGGAATATTAGTTGGTGTTCTGATTATTGTTGCTGTATACCGTACCTCTGATACCGTCAAGCGTAACGACTGTGCCGGATTTCAGGATAGAAGTAGCGTGCTTAGCGCCTACAACGGCAGGCTTATCAAGAGCAAGACACATGATAGCAGCGTGACTGTTGATACCCTCCTGTTCGGTGATAATGCCCTTTGCGGTTCTGATAATGCGGATAAGAGCATTTGTCGTTTTCGGTATAACAAGAATATCGCCGTCGGTATAGTTGCGGAAAGCCTCCTCTTCGTTCTTGCATACGCAGAGTCTGCCGCATACCACCTGCTCAATGACGGATTCACCCGTAACAAGTACGTTGCCGACAAGATGTACCTTCAACAGATTTGTCGTACCCGAAATACCGAGCGGAACGCCTGTGGTGATAACAGTAAGGTCGCCGCTGTGTACAAGACCGTGCTGCTGGGCAACCTCAACAACGTGTTCAAAAAGTACGTCAGTGTTGTCCTTTTCTTCGACAACTATCGGGATAACACCCCATGAAAGGTTCATCTGTCTGCGCACCTTCGGTTCTGTTGTGCCGCAGATTATCGGGCATTCGGGGCGGTACTTCGAGATCATTCTTGCCGTAGTACCTGTCTTCGAAACTGTGAGGATCGCCTTTGCGCCGAGATCGTGAGCGGTGGTGCAGGTAGCGTGGGAGATAGCAGATGTAACATCGGGACGCTCGGTGATATCTCTTTTTCTGAACTTATCCACATAGTTTATATCCTGTTCGGTGGCAACGGCGATCTTGACCATAGTCCTGACAGCCTCGACGGGGTATTTTCCTGCCGCGGTTTCGCCCGAAAGCATGATTGCGCTTGTGCCGTCATAGATAGCGTTTGCAACGTCTGTGGTTTCGGCTCTTGTCGGGCGGGGGTTCTTTATCATGGAGTCAAGCATCTGTGTAGCTGTAATAGCCTGCTTGCCTGCTTCGTATACCTTCTGAATGATCTGTTTCTGAAGTATCGGTATTTCTTCAAGCGGAACCTCAACGCCGAGATCGCCTCTTGCTACCATGATACTGTCGGATACTCTGATAATGTCGTCTATATTGTCGATACCCTCATGGTTCTCGATCTTTGCGCATATTCTGATGTCGTTGCAGTTAAGCTTTTTAAGCTCTTTTCGCAGGAGCATAATATCATTGGCTGAGCGTGTGAAGCTTGCCGCAATAAAATCAATATCCTGCTCAACGCCGAATGCGATGTCCGATTTGTCCTGTTCGCTGATGAACGGCAAAGACAGCTTGACGTTCGGAATATTGATCCCCTTATGAGAGGACACCATACCGCCGTTAATTACGGTACAGATCACATCTGTGTCGGTACATTTGCGGACACGAAGCTCAATCAGACCGTCATCTATAAGTATTCGGGCGTCGGGGTATATTTCCTGCGGAAGGCTTTTGAATGTCACGCTGCAGCGTGTGCTGTCGCCGTCAACATCATCTGTGGTGAGTGTGAAATCCTGTCCTGTTTCAAGCATAACAGGACCGCCCGAGAAGTTGCCTGTTCTGATCTCGGGACCTTTGGTGTCAAGCAGTATTGCAATAGGAAGGTCAAGCTCTTCACGAAGCTTTTTCACTGCGTCTATTCTCACCTTGTGCGATTCATGTGTGCCGTGGCTCATGTTTATTCTTGCGACGTCCATGCCTTCAAGCATAAGCTTGCGGAGAATTTTCTCGTCGTCTGTTGCAGGGCCGAGGGTACAGATGATTTTTGTCTTTCTCATTAAAACATTCCTCACTTTCGTTTTAAGGTTCGGGCTTGAAACTTGGCATAAGCTCAAGCTTGAATTTATTTCTTTCATGCAGGGAGTCTATCCGTGCTTTTGTTTCGGGGTCGTCGATATGTCCCGTTCTGATATATTCGTCAAGTACGGCATATGTGAAGCCGAGGTTATCCTCGTCTGTCTTGCCGCACAGACCGTCTATAGGGGGCTTGTCGACAAGATGATTGGGCAGACCCAGATGTCTGCCTATCTCCTTGACTTCGGCAACAGTGAGATTGCTCATGGGGCTGAAGTCGCCGGCTGCGTCGCCGTATCGTGTAGAGTAGCCGACCCAGTCCTCGGAGAGGTTGCAGGTGTTGACCACTCTGCCGTTGTGGCTCTGAGAAACCGCATACAGCGTACTCATGCGTATTCTCGGAGGGAGATTAGTCGCCGCCTGAACAGACAGTTCAAAGGGTATGGCATTTTTGAGTGCCTGAACCGCTTCGCCGATATTGACAACGTAATGCCTGATTCCGAGGTGGTTGACAAGATCGTAGGAATACTGTATATCAAACTGATCGCCGCTCGGCATAAGCACACCGATGACCCTGTCTTTGCCGAGAGCTTCAACGCAGAGAGCGGCGGCAACCGAGCTGTCCTTGCCTCCCGAGATACCTATTACGGCGTTACAGTCCCTGCCGTTCTTTTCAAAGAAATCTCTTATCCATTCCACACAGTCGGCGGTAACCTTTTTAACATCGAACATAATATATCATTCCTCCCGAATTTTTCATAGAAATTGTATCGTTTTGCTGCGAATAGAACGGCTGATTGAGAATATTTCATTAATATTGCCGGTCTATAGATTTAGTTTACCACATTATTCCGACAATATCAAGGTAAAATAAAAACTCTCCGGTTTGATTTCGGAGAGTTTTTGTATGTTTAATCAGTGGTTCCTTAATTATCTCAAGCGAGTCCTTCGACCTTGTATCCGATAGAATATCTCAGGATAGATAAGGCGTCTTTGTTGGTAACCTTTCCGTCGCCGTTCACATCTGCGGCTTTGAGCTGTGTGTCGTCAAGTTTTTTGAGATTGATAACATAACGCTGAATAAGCATACTGGAGTGTCGGGAGTGTCGGGAGTGTCAGGTGTATCGGGTGTGTCGGGTGTATTAAGATTATCCGTGTCACTGTCTGTTGCGGTGTCGGTATCCCCAGGCATTTGGGAATTGTAGTGTATTGTTGCGTTTGTTAAAGCTTCGTTATCCTCGTCTATTGTAATGCTCTTCCATTGTTCTTCTGTTCCGCCGTAATATACATCTGTTAAGCTCTCACAGCCGGAGAATGCCCCATAATAAATACTTGTCACACCGTCTGGTATCGTTATGCTTGTTAAGCTTGTGCAGCCGAAGAATGCCCCATAATAAATACTTGTCACACTGTCGGGTATCGTTATGCTTGTTAAGCTTTTACAGCCGGAGAATGCCTCTCCTCCGATACTTGTCACACCGTCTGGTATCGTTATGCTTGTTAAGCTTGTGCAATCGGAGAATGCATAATTATCAATACTTGTCACACTGTCGGGTATTGTTATGTTTGTTAAGCTTGCACAGCCGGAGAATGCATAATTACCAATACTTGTCACACTGTCGGGTATCGTTATGCTTGTTAAGCTTGTGCAATCGGAGAATGCATAATTATCAATACTTGTCACACTGTCGGGTATTGTTATGCTTGTTAAGCTTGTGCAGCCGGAGAATGCCTCTCCTCCGATACTTGTCACACTGTCTGGTATCGTTATGCTTGTTAAGCTTGTGCAGTGGGAGAATGCATATTCACCAATACTTGTCACACTGTCGGGTATCGTTATGCTTGTTAAGCTTGTGCAG
>OMYH01000053.1 GCA_900315255.1 uncultured Eubacteriales bacterium
ATAGACTACGTCGTCCTTGCGTGTCCGCTGTGCGTTGTCGGCTGTTTCGACTCCGAAGCCCTCGTCGACAGGTTTGCTCCATGTCAAAGCCGTGCCGTTATCGTTGAATGTGAGGTCGACAACAGGATCGGGACGTGAAGCAAAGACAAGTTCGCCCCATTTGTATTCGGTATAGCGGAGATAAGGGTTGTATTTTTCGGTTACTTCATCATAAGTACGAGAATCCCATGTTGAACCTTGAGTTTCGCTTCTTGAATACTCAAAACCTGCGTAACCTGTTGTTATAAATTCACCGTTCAAATGATATACATTTCCATCTCTTTCGTCCCGAATCGAAGTATCGTATTCTACTAAATTCCCTTGTGAATCAAATCGCTCTGATACCACATTACCATCTAAATCATAATAATAGTGATATTTACTGCCGTCGGAATAGAGAGTTAATCGGTCATATTTTTCAGGAAAACGACCTGCACTGTCAAAGTTATAAGCGTCACCCAGCGAACCCATGCTAACCTGATTTACTACGTTATAAGCTACTCCTTTTTCTATGTTATTTAAATCCTTGTAATTAAACGAGATTTCGTTATTAGCGAAAGTGTCTGTCACTACCTCGTGGGTATCGTCCTGTAAGTCATAAGCGTAATTCTGAAGAAGTACCCATATAGAACAGTACTTCGTCCTTAAACGATCATCGTATTCAACAATGTTTAATAACTCTTTGAGGGGGATTTTTTCTATATGTTCATAAGTGGGTATAAAGGTGTTTTCTACATCAATCAAAGAATTATCATAATCATATATAGCATTTGCAACTTCTGTTAATTTTTCAATCTGTTCCTCTGTAAATGGTAAGTAAGAATCGTTTGTTTTAAAAGATAAATACATCAATCTGCAATTGAGTTCATCGTGCCAGTATCCGCCGCTTTTTAACAAATTAATAACACCGTCGATTTCATTGCTATTACTTATGTTATGAAAGCGATTATAATGACGATAAACATCCATATAATCATAGCTAAAACCAAGAGTTACTTTATCATCATCGATTATCTCAGAATAATTCTTCAATAATTCCAATATCTCATATGATTTTTCTTCCGTCATTTTTTCTAAATCAAATTTAATATACAAACTAGACGGTATCTCATCCCGTTCTGTCTCATTTCCGTTTATATCATTATAATAGTGTCCGACATATGCTACACCTCTGTCAATAACATCTGACAATGGCTCGCTATCTAACTCCCCAACATGATACGTAACTCCATCAAGTTCAAATAATCTGGTTTCAGCACGTATAGCATCATTCAAAAACCGAGAATATCCTTCGCGAGCATAATGATCATATTTAGTATCATTATCGTTATCATCGCCCCAAGTATAAGCTTTTACGGTATCGGATTCTCCGTTAGAAACGCCGTTTGTTGCATATCCTACAGCATCTGTGCCAAAATCCATACTATTCTCTGTATTATAAACAATATTGTCACCGACACGGGTTTGTTCAAGAGTAAGTCGTTTTGCCATATTATCCATTGGCAAAACAATTTTTTCTGTGCTCTCTATATCTACATAGAACTTTTTTGTTGTATTCTTATTAACTCTTTCGTCGTAAAAAATCGCATTAAGTGCATCATCCAGTTTGTAAAAATCCTGTTCGTTAATATTTGTACTGTGGGCAAACTCAACCATCACCGTAGCAGATGTATTGTATCCCCTTCCAACCGATATTGTATTCTGTGCCATTTCTGTTTCTGCTTCAATAGTCTGAATTTCTCCGTCAGTATATCTGATTCTCAGATATACAACGCAATCATCAATATTATTGAAAAATGATTCGTATAACTCAGGAGCACGAGAAATATCACTACCCTCATACGTAATATTTTCAACATCGGCAACACTTTTTATCAGATTAAGATCCATATCATTGGAAGGTCCCATTTCCTGTAATTTAATCAATAACGTGTTGAAATTTTCAAGATAACAATAACTATAAACATTACTGCTGTATTCCGAACCTGTTTTTTGATTATAAATCCTATAACTGATACCGAGAATGTCATTAAGCTTATGCGACGAATCTGTGTCGTCCATAATAAGATTAATAGTATCATAAGCACCGTACCAGAAATAGTTGCTGCAACTGAAATAATCGTCGCCTACTGAATTGTAAGGATCTTTATAAACCAGCGTCGGCTCATTCTTCACCACCGGAAACTCCTCTTCATCCGCGCTCGCAGACAGTGACATCATGCCCGACATCATACTCAAAACGAGCATAATAACAAGCGCGATCGCAAAGCTGTTTTTCAAATAAATACATAGTCGCTTCATTTTTTACACATCCTTTCTAAAATCAAAAAAGCCTAATCCGAATAACAAAAAACTATAAGTACTTAAGAGTATTATAACATAATGCGGAATTAACTTCAACACTTTAAGAAAAAAACATTCTTTTTGTTATATTATACAATAATTTTATGAAACTTATAAAGAAATAATAATTTATATTTCTCTTACATATATTATAATTCACTTTTTTTGTACAATCTGTTCATTCTCTGTCCCCAAAATATTCCCCCGAAAATATGTAACTTTTTCCTTCCCTCCTCATAAAATAACTATATAGCCGTATCTGTCGGTTATAGCGATTATTTTTTTGGAGGTAACAGTGTGTTTGACATAAATAAGGTCTGCGTTATCGGCGGCGACAAAAGACAGGTGTATATGGGGCTGTCTATGATAAAGGACGGCAAGAACGCAGTTTTCTACGCTATGGATAAGTGTACTATGGTTGACGAGGATTACAGCAGTCTTGAACACGCCGTGGGCAAATGCGACTGCGTTGTGCTGCCCATGCCGCTGTCAAAGGACGGAGAAAACCTTTTCACTCCTTTGAGCGATATGAAAATACCGCTCGACCGTTCTCTGTGCAATATCATCTCACGCAAGCCGATCTTCTGCACAAACAGCAGACTGCTGCGTCGCACGGGAGATTATTCCGGAGCGGTGATATATGACTATCTCGACCGTGAAGAGCTTGCCGTTCTCAATGCAGTTCCGACTGCCGAGGGAGCGATTGAGATAGCTATGAGGAACTCCCCTAAGACTATCAGCGGCTCGTCATGCCTTGTCGCAGGTTACGGCAGAATAGGCAAGGTTCTCTCAAAGCTGCTGTACGCTATGGGAGCAAATGTTACCGTAAGCGCAAGAAAGCTCAACGATCTGACATGGATCAGGCTCAACGGCTGCAATGCTATCGAAACGAACGATATCGCCAAGGGCGCAGGCTATGACATTATTTTCAATACAATTCCGTCTATGGTGTTCGACAGGGACACTCTCTCGGCTGCGGCTAAAAACGCCCTGGTCATCGACCTTGCATCCGCACCCGGAGGGGTGGATTTCGATGAGGCCAGCAGAATGGGCATAAAAGCAATTCACGCATTGTCGCTTCCCGGCAAGGTCGCACCTGTTACGGCAGGAGAAATAATCAAGAAAACTATCTACAATATGGTCAGGGAGGAATAGCATTGGATAAAATAACTATCGGTTATGCTATGTGCGGTTCTTACTGTACTTTTGATAAAGCTATTGCGCAAATGGAAACACTGAAATCCATAGGCTATGATATACTGCCGATTATGTCCGAGAACGCAAGCACGATCGACACAAGATTCGGAAAAGCAGCGGATTTTATCAAGCGTGCAGAGGATATTTCCGGAAATAAAGTTATAAACACTATCAAGGACGCCGAGCCTATCGGCCCTAAACAGATGTGCGATATTATCCTCATCTCACCCTGTACGGGCAATACCTTGGCAAAGCTTACGGGAGGGATCACCGACACGGCGGTCACTATGGCGGCAAAATCTCATCTGCGGATTCTCCGCCCCGTGCTTATCGCGCTGTCTACTAACGACGCACTCGGCGCTGCCGCAAAAAACATCGGATATATGCTCAACAGAAAACATATCTATTTCGTCCCGATGAAACAGGACGATCATGTAAAAAAGCCGAACTCGCTCTCTGCGGACTTCTCTCTTATACCGCAGGCTGTAGAGTTGGCTCTGGAGCATAAACAAATCGAACCTGTTTTTCAATAATACAACGACAAGCGGTTGTTGATCCAGCCGCTTGTTTTTTTATACAATTTATTCAATTATATTATATATCAGCGGTCTGCTCACAGGTTTCTCGTTCGAAATGACAATACCGTCCATGAATACTTTTTCCGCATCGCCGATACTCTTGCGATCATTGGTGTGAAGCTCTGCAATTACATCGCCTATATCGACATGATCACCTGTCTTCTTACAGAGAATTATCCCTGCGCTGTGATCTATCGGCATATTGATCCTGCTTCTGCCTGCCCCGAGGATCACGCTTGCACTGCCTATACCCTCGCAGTTCATGGAATAGATATATCCGCTGTGGAAGGATCTTATCTCATGTACATACTTTGCACGGCCAAATTTGCTTGTATCGTCAAGGCAGGATATATCGCCGCTCTGTGCAGATACGATCTCCTTGAGCTTTTTGAAGGCTTTGCCGTCTTCTATTGCCTTTCGTGCATTATCTCTGCATTCGTCCAAAGGCTTATCAAAGCTAAGCATGAGCATATGAGCCGCAAGCTCGATACATAAATCGTAGAGATCTCCCTTTTGTTTCCCTGTAAGAATATTGACAGATTCGATGACCTCTGAATTGTTGCCGACCGCATAACCTAACGGAATATCCATATTGCTGATGACAGCAGACATTCTTCTGCCTGCGTTCCTTCCAATCCTGACCATCTTTTCGGCAAGCGCATTTGCTTTTTCGGGTGTTTTCATGAATGCTCCGCTGCCGCACTTGACATCAAGAACGATACAATCGCTGCCCGAAGCGAGCTTTTTGCTCATTATACTTGACGCAATAAGAGGTATACTGCTGACAGTACCCGTCACGTCACGAATAGAATAAAGTCTTTTATCGGCAGGGGCAAGATTTCCGCTTTGCCCTATCATAACAGCGCCGATCCTGTTGACATTCTCTAAAAGCTGATCGGCAGACAACATAGTCGAAAAACCCTTTATTGACTCCAGTTTATCGACCGTACCGCCCGTATGGCCCAATCCCCTGCCGCTCATTTTGACGACCTTTCCGCCGAGGCTTGCTACTATCGGAACGACGATCAGGGTTGTCTTATCCCCCACACCCCCTGTGGAATGCTTGTCGCAGGTTCTGCCCTCGATCATCTCCCACTTCTTCATATCGCCCGAACGAGCCATCTCATCAGTGAGAATATCAAGCTCGATGTCGGTCATGCCGTTGATATAGATCGCCATAAGCAGAGCCGACAGCTGATAATCGGGCAGAGAGTTATCAGCCGCACCCTTCACGAAGAATGATATTTCATCTTCTGTAAGCTCATAGCCGTCACGCTTTTTTTCGATTATATCTATGATTCTCATAATATTCACCTCTGTCGATTTATTCAGCTCCGATCGAAATATATGTGTATTTTACCATATTATGATAATAATTTCAATAAATTTTTTTATGATAATAATATTATTATATTCACTATTCTATTAGCTTTATTATTACTTATTACTAACAACCTGTCTGACATCATCTCAAACACGAAATTTTAATTTAACCGATATAAACAGTTGAAAAAATCTCCGTAAAAGTGTATAATAATAAAGTATATAATTTTATTGGAGGCAATTATGCTGTTACCGAAATTTTCCGATCTGCCCTCATATATGCAAAACGATGAGGTCAGGCGTTATTACGATATACTTATACATAAAAAAGGTGATCTGTTTTTCAAGCGTGTTTTCGACATCATAGCGTCGGTCATTTTAATTGTAATACTCGCAATACCTATGATAATAGTCGCCGTTTTGATAAAGTGCGATTCAAGCGGTCCGGTGCTGTTCAGACAAAGGAGAGTCACCGCAGGCGGCAGGGTGTTCAACATATTCAAGTTCCGCACCATGTATGTAAACGACAGCAAGAAGAACGCTCAGGTCACCTCAGGCTCTGACAGCCGGATCACCCGTGTCGGCCACACGCTCAGGCGGCTCCGGCTTGACGAAATGCCGCAGCTTTTCAATGTTCTGACGGGCGATATGACATTTGTCGGAACCCGCCCCGAGGTTGAGAGATATGTGGAAAAATACACCGATGATATGTATGCCACACTGCTCATGCCCGCCGGCATAACCTCACTTACGAGTGTAAAATACCGTCACGAGGAGGAAATACTCGACAAAGCAGATGATGTCGAAAAGGCATACATAGAAGAGGTACTCCCCGATAAGATGAAATACAATCTTGAATACATAAGCAAATTTAATTTTTTCTATGATCTGTACGTCTGTATCCTTACTGTAGTCAAGGTTGCGGATTAAGATCACACCGTGTATGTCTGAAAGGCGGTGAAAGATTGGAGCGTATCATAAAAAAGGTCCACGATATTTTCAGCGATACATCGCTGTTTCGCATAGCTTACATCATTGACCTCTTCCTTTGTTCGGTCGGATATATAAATATCGCTGCAGAGATCGGGAAGATCTTCTTCTTCGTATGGGGACTGTCTTTGTTTGTGAACCGATATATAGCTGATCTTCGCATAAGGAAGGTCAACTACTACGGCTGGCTTGTACTTTTTATTTTCTCTAATATCATTACGCTGTTCGTCAGAGGATATACCGACGGTATCTGGGAAAGCTTCCTCATGATACTGAATATGCCTATCATATTCTTTCTGTTTTACGGACTTCATTCGGAGATAAACGAGGAATACGGAGTAAAGAAGCTGCTTAAAGAACTATATATTCTATGCAATATATTTATGGCTCTCTCGCTTGCGCTAAACGTGGTCAGCGTTATTTCGCTGTACTTCGTCGGCAAAAGCGTCACATATTCGTTCGGTTATCTTGTGGTATACGAGAACCGATTTACGGGAGTTTATTTCAACCCGAATCTCATGGCATTCTCGTCATTCTGCTCGGCCTTCTGCTGTCATCTGCTGCTCAAACCCGATTTTGTGAAATTGGCAGCCGACAAGGATCTCACCCGCCGCAGGAAAATAACGATCATAATATCTATCATAATGAACCTTATCGTGATTCTTTTGACCGATTCAAACGCAACGGCTTTGATTATAATTTGTTATCTCGTATGCTTTACATGTTACCGTTTTTTCGGAGGAAAAGATATTCGGTTCGGATATATATTTAAACGTGTACTGACACTGATCGTCGTACTTGCTCTGATTACTGTGACGGTATTTACTGTACGCTACCTTTTCCAGACAGGAGCCACACAAACAATAAACACCTCAGACAATTCTTATAACACCTTCGATGACAGCGATGACGAGCTGAACAAAATAACCTTTGAACATAAAAACAAAAACCTTGACAGCGGAAGAATAAAGCTGTTTCGTCAGGGCGTTAATGTAATAAGCCATCATCCGATAGTGGGCGTAGGCAAAGGAAACATCATCTACTACGGAAACAAATACAACGACGACAAAATGAAATACACCGATTTTCACAACGGTTACCTCACGATAATAGTCTGTTCGGGATTTCTGGGCTTTGCATTTTTCATAGGCTTTGCAATATGCCTCGGGTTCAGAATGTTCAGAGGACTGTTCACAATGAAGCCGCCGATCCTGCGTGATATTTACCCGTGCCTTGCGTCGTTTATCGCATCTTACTGCGTGTATGCATTATTTGAGAAGACCATGATATTTGAGGTATCATTTATGATATCGTTTTTCTGGCTTGTGCTTGGATATGCAGCATTATGCCTTTGCAGATATGAAGACGATGATTATAAAATATATGCGTTTTCATCTATGGAGCTTTTTAAGAAAAATAAAAATATATCAACAGAAAAGTGAAAGGAGAGATTTTTATGAAAAATCGTTTACTCACATTATTACAGGAGAACTGCAAGTTCACAGAGGCAGAGCTTGCGGCAATGCTAAATACCACAGAGGACGTTATCCATGCACAGATAAAGGAATTTGAGGAACAGGGCATTATTGCAGGATATAAAGCGCTCATCAACTGGGAAAAGGTGCCCGGAGCAGATGTTAACGCACTCATCGAGCTCAAGGTCATGCCCAAGCGTGACAAGGGCTTTGACGAAATAGCGAAAAGAGTAATGACCTTTGAAGAGGTCGAAGGCGTTTATCTTATGGCAGGAGATTATGATCTCGGCGTTTTCGTGAAGGGACATTCCATACAAGATATCGCTATGTTCGTTGCAAAGCGTCTTTCACCGCTGGAGTCCGTACTGTCTGCAAGTACACATTTCATTCTCACAAAATACAAGTCAAACAATGTCGATCTGCAGAATTTCACCTCCGACACCGACGGAAGGGAATGTGTGATCTAAGATGAATTACGAACGATTTTTAAATAAAAGAATAACATCGACTAAGCCCTCAGGCATCAGAAAATTCTTTGACATTGCAAACGAGATGGAAAACGTGATCTCGCTTAGTATCGGCGAGCCTGATTTTCAGACGCCGTGGCACATCAGAGAAACGGGCATCAACTCACTTGAGATGGGAAAAACATGGTACACGCCCAACCGAGGTCTTTCGGCATTATGTATGGAGATATGCCGTTACTTTGAGAGAAGGTTCGGCGTAAGCTACCGTTCGGACACAGATGTTCTTGTTACGGTAGGCGGTTCGGAGGCTATCGACTGTGCGCTTAGATGTACAGTCGGCGAAGGTGACGAGGTGCTTATTCCTCAACCGTCATTTGTCTGTTATGAACCACTCGCAGCTATGACAGGCGCAACGCCGGTTATTATCGAAACGAAGGCAGAAAACGAGTTTCGCCTAACACCCGAAGAGCTCGAAGAAAAGATAACTGACAAAACAAAAATGCTCATTCTTCCCTACCCCAACAACCCCACAGGAGGTTCAATGAGAAAGGAAGATTACGAGGCAATAGCGCCTGTAATTGAAAAGCACGATCTTATTGTATTATCCGATGAGATATATGCGGAGTTGTCCTACGGCGACAAGCCTGTGTCTTTTGCATCCATACCCGGCATGAAGGAGAGGACAATAATAGTAAGCGGCTTCTCAAAGGCATACGCTATGACAGGCTGGCGTTTGGGCTACGCTCTGGGACCGGAAGAGATACTGGCACAGATGATAAAGCTGCATCAGTATGCGATCATGAGCGCCCCGACAACAGCGCAGTATGCGGCAATAGAAGCCCTAAGAAACGGCGACAGCGACATTGAGCATATGCGTGAAGAATACGACATGAGAAGACGTCTGATAGTAAGCTCCTTCAACGAGATGGGTCTTAGCTGCTTTGAACCGAAGGGGGCATTCTACGTATTCCCGTGTATCAAATCAACGGGCATGACCTCAGAGGAATTCGCAACGAAGCTGCTGATGTCGAAGCACGTTGCGGTTGTTCCGGGAAATGCATTCGGCGAGAGCGGCGAGGGATTTGTGAGAGTATCCTACTCCTATTCGCTCAACCATATCAAAGAAGCTCTCGACAGGATCAGAGCATTCATTGAGGAAATAAAAAAATAATGCAGACAATAGATCAGGCGCTTGAAAAGCTGTCACGCTCAAGCTTTCGTTCACGTTTTCACCTTTCACGGGAAGACATAACGTACATAAACAATAAGGGAATGGATACTATCGAACGTCACGCAAGGGATTTTATCCGTGACAGGCTTGCACCAAGGATTATCCCAAATGACGGCAGGCAGACACCCATGCGAGGGCATCCTGTCTTTAAAGCTCAGCACGCCTGCGCCTGCTGCTGCAGAGGGTGTCTGAACAAGTGGTACAGAGTACCCATGAACACAGATCTAAGCGAGGTACAGCAGGATAAGATCGTCAGACTCCTTATGGAGTGGATAAAAAGACAGTATAACATTTGATGAAATATCAATAAGCCCCGAAAACGTAAAACTGTATCAAACTTGTGATTATTTATTTTCTTATATTCTATTGACAATTCTGACAAATAGGTTTAATCTATTATTAGATAAAACAATTTATCGGTAGGTAAGGCTACCATAGGGATACGGGTTGCTGCCGCAAAGTAGTGGAGACACTATACGCAGGTCAACAGGCTGCATCGAATTAAGGTGTAACTTAACGCAATTTCATCGCCCTGTGAAGCTAAAGCTTGAACGATCGTTGTGACCGTTAGTCGAGTGACTATTATTATGCTTTAACGACTTATGCCTTGCCCCTGCCAGACGGGAGCAAGGCTTTTTATTATTTCGGAGGTGGTTTCAATGAATGAAGAAAGAAAGGAACTTGATATGGAGATCGAAGAGATAGCCGAAAAAGTCCCCGAATACATCGCCACACGAAAATATGCCGAGCTGAAGGATATTCTTATCGATATGAACCCTGTCGACATCGGCGACCTTATGGAGGAGCTGCCGAATCAAAGTCTGCCGGTTGTCTATCGTCTGCTGCCCAAAGAGCTTGCCGCAGAGGTGTTTGTATATATCGACTCCGATACTCAGGAACAGCTCATCAAAACATTCAGCGATTCCGAGCTAAAAGAGGTCATTGACGAGCTTTATATTGATGATACGGTTGACCTTATCGAAGAAATGCCCGCCTCGGTCGTTAAGCGTATCCTGAAGCATACCGACAAGGATATGCGTGATGAGATTAACAGGATACTCAAGTATCCAAAGGACAGCGCAGGCTCGGTCATGACAACAGAGTACGTCGATCTCAAGAAGAACCTCACTGTTGAAGACGCATTCCTGCGGATCAGACGTACCGCCGTAGATAAAGAAACGATCTATACCTGTTACGTTACCGACGAGAACCGAAAGCTCATCGGACTTGTCACCGTAAAGGACCTTCTGCTTGCGGATTACAGCGAGAAGATCTCAGACATAATGGAAACGAACATCATCTATGTCAACACAACCGACGATCAGGAATATGTTGCGAATATGTTTACAAAATACGATTTCTCAACTATTCCCGTGGTTGACGCAGAGGAACGTCTTGTCGGAATAGTCACCTTCGACGACGCTATGGACGTCATCATGGACGAAACAACAGAGGATATCGAGAAAATGGCGGCTATCTCTCAGACAGATAACGAGAAGCCCTACCTCAAAATGTCCGCTTTGGAGCTGTGGAAAAAGCGTATCCCGTGGCTGCTGCTGCTCATGATCTCGGCTACCTTCACGGGAATGATTATTTCGTCTTTTGAAAATGCTCTGTCAAGCTATGTAGTGCTTACATCGTTTATCCCCATGCTGATGGACACGGGCGGAAACACAGGCAGCCAGTCATCTGTTACTATAATCAGAAGTCTGTCGCTTGGCGATATTGAATTCAAAAACCTGCCTGCCATTATCTGGAAAGAAATCCGGGTAGCAGTCCTCTGCGGCGCTACTCTTGCAGTGACAAACTTCATCAAACTGCTTGTAATTGACAAGCTTCTCCTCGGCAACACTCAGATCACAGCAGCCGTTGCGCTTGTTGTATGCTCAACTCTGGTAATGACTGTTCTGTGCGCAAAGGTTATCGGCTGTACTCTCCCTATGCTTGCAAAGAAAATCGGCTTTGACCCTGCCGTTATGGCGAGTCCGTTCATCACTACAATAGTTGACGCAGTTTCACTGGTGGTTTATTTCAGAATAGCGACTGTATGTCTGCACCTTAATTGAATTCCGTGTTATTCAAATAAAAGAGTTCTTTCTATACGCAGCTATACAAAGATATTCATATAACAAACGTCGATGAGGGGTCAAAATCCCCCACCGACGTACACAAGAGCTTAGATCCTTGTTTAACGATTGACAGTATATTATTTCCCATGTTATACTAATCTTTAATTAAACGCTTTAACAATCCAATCTCTAGCAGTAATGCTTGTAATTGTATCAGGAGATAAGGATTGGATAGTGGAGCATAAGCG
>OMYH01000128.1 GCA_900315255.1 uncultured Eubacteriales bacterium
AAATAGGCGGCATCGGACAAAGCCGCTGCCGCCACTATATATTTTGATTCTGTTTTGCACCGGTTTTGGTGTTTACACAAAATTTGGGATTGAACCGATTTTTCTCATACTTTCTTGATTATAAGTATAACACACCTCATTCTCAAAAACAAGTGAACTTCTGTGCATTATTGTGAATTATCGTGAACAGTTTTCATAGCTGTCTCAAAAGCCTCTATTGCACTTTTATGTTTTGAATAAACCCATCTTTTTCCGTATTTCATTTTTCCTGCTATTTCTTCCCAACTCATGTAGTCAAGATAACGCAGTTCTAATACAGATCTATAATCGGGGTCATCAATACTGTGAATCAACGTTAATATTTCTCCTTTTAGACTTGAAAGTCTTTCTATATCGGAGGTAATCCTCTTTTCCAACACAATAATGTTATCAACACACTTTATAAAAGGTGCTTCTGTATTACGAGTGGCGTTATAGTTAGGCTCTAAACTGCCTCTTGATACCCTTGTAGACATCTCGCGCCAACGAGCAAGCTCTCTTGTATCAATATCGATCTGAGAATCAAGTTCTTTAACTTGTGATAAGTATTCTATGGTTGTCATTGTCCGATTTCCTCCTGTATGCCTTTAATAATCACATTCGGATTTACCTTTGTGAGAACAGTAAACCACTGTGAATAAAAGAACATCTCTATTTCTTCCTTCGTTGCTAAAGCGGTCGGGTTCTCCGGATACTTGTAAAGTCTTTTAAGAGCGTTTCGATAATCCTTTGCTGCTCGGATAATTATCTGCTCTGCGAGACGTTCATAATCGTAATCCTCGACACGCTCACGTTTTTGTGTTTTCGCCATAATGATCGCCTCCTTCATATTATCGCCTTAACGGCGTCAATAAGTGCCTGCTGCGTGCTGTCTTTCTCCGACAAAGCCTTAAGAATTCGCTCGTCAATCGTACCCTTTGTTACGATATGCTGAATAACGACGGTGTTCTTCTGACCTTGTCGCCATAATCTTGCATTTGCCTGTTGATACAATTCAAGCGACCACGTCAGACCAAACCATACGAAAGTCGAGCCGCCTTCTTGTAAATTGAGTCCATGTCCGGCAGAGGCAGGGTGTATTATTGCCACCGGCAGCTCTCCTCTGTTCCACCTTCGTATGCTGTTTTCCGTGTCGAGCTTAGAGAACGGGATATGCAGCGAGTGAAGCCTCTCGGCAATGCGTTCATAATCGTGCTTGAACCAATATGCCACAAGCAGTGGTTTTCCGTTCATACTCTCGATGATATCTTCGAGTGCGTCAAGTTTTCGGTCGTGTATTTTGATGACGTTGCCGTCGTCATCGTATATCGCTCCGTTCGATAGCTGACAGAGCTTGCCCGAAAGTGCTGCTGCATTGGCGGCGGTGATCTCAGTGTCGCTGACCTCCAGCACAAGCTCGTTCTTCAATTTTTCGTAGGCTTTTCGTTCTGCATCGCTCATATACACGGGATATTCGGTTGATATAAGTTCGGGCATATTGAGATGGTCTTTCGCCTTCATCGATATGGTGACATCAGATATTTTCTCGTAGATTTTTTCCTCTGCTCCCGGCATAGGCTTGTACGAGAAGATCACCATACCATTACGCTTGTCGGGGATAAAGTATTGACTTCGATAATTGCTTATAAAGCGACCAAGCCTTTCTCCCATGTCGAGTATTTTGAATTCTGCAAACAGATCCATCAATCCGTTGCTGCTCGGTGTTCCCGTTAGTCCAACTATCCTTTTGACCTTCGGTCTTACCTTCATCAATGCTTTGAATCGCTGCGATTTCTGATTTTTGAAAGATGAAAGCTCGTCAATAACGACCATATCGAAGTCGAATTTGATACCGCTTTTCTCGACAAGCCATTGAAGATTTTCTCGGTTAATGATGTAGATATCGGCTGTTGCTTTTAATGCTTCGAGCCTCTCAACTTCATTACCAACAGCGACTTTGTAAGTTATGTCCCCCAGATGATCCCATTTCTGAATTTCATCTCCCCAGGTTGTACGACATACACGCAGCGGTCCGATGACTAACACTTTATGTATTTCAAAGCTGTCAAAAAGCATATCGTTTATAGCTGTGAGAGATATAACAGTT
>OMYH01000031.1 GCA_900315255.1 uncultured Eubacteriales bacterium
TTACGGTTACCGTGATGACGACTTCTTCTTTACTCTGATTCGGTATCTCTCCATACCTTCTGTCCGTTCGTTTACCCCACAAAATTCCGTGATGAACCAAGAATTTATTGCCTGCGACAATATCGTAATATCTCTTATGCTTGTAAAGTATGAAGGCGATACCCGCACTGTTCCCTGCTCCTCAGTTCCGAAATGTTTATGCGCCAGCGGAGCACAGTGTAATCCTGCCCTCACAGCTATTCCGTAGCGTGTGTTGAGATATTCCGCTGCCGTTTCGCTGTCGGTATCTTTAATATTAAAAGACAGAACACCGCCGCTGTTGCGGATACCGGGCCGCGGAGTATATAATATAACATTTTTATTATCATGAATTCTGTCATACAGATTATCTAACAGCATTATTTCATGTAAATGGATCTTCTCGGGTGTAACAGATGTTACAAACTCAATTCCTGCTCTCAGACCTGCTATGGCGGGTAGATTCTGGGTGCCGCTCTCGAATCTGTCGGGCATTATCCCGGGTTGTTCAAATATTGCCGAATTACTGCCCGTTCCGCCCTCAATAAATGTGTGGAGTACTTCTCCCTTTGAGGTTATCAGCAAACCTGCCCCCATAGGGGAATACAGTCCCTTGTGACCCGCTGTGCAAAGGTAGTCGATACCGACTTCACCAATGTTGATCGGCAGCACACCGGCGCTTTGAGAGGCGTCCACGAGCACTTCGATGCCATACTGATGACACATAGCCGTTATTCTCTCTATCGGAAGACGTATTCCCCAGACGTTGGACACATGAGTGCAAACCACAAGCTTTGTATTGTCCCTTAAAGCATTACGGAACGAAGCAAGTGTTTCTTCAGGATCACCGACGCTTACCTTTGCAATTGTATAGCTTACTCCCCTCTCCTTTAGTGCATGGAGAGGTCTTACAACGGCATTGTGCTCCATATCCGATATTACAACATGGTCGCCCTTGTGAAGAAGTCCTTTCAGAACAATATTGACCGCATGTGTACAATTCAAAGTGAATACCACGTTATCGGGAGACTCTGCCCCAAAAAATCCTGCAGCTAAGGTTCTGCAGCGATACATCTCTTCGCTTGCCCTGATCGCCATATTGTGTCCGCTTCTGCCAGGGTTTGCACCATATTGTGAAACGGCTTCGTTCATCGCTCTGCGAACGATCTGCGGCTTTGGAAACGTAGTTGCGCTGTTATCAAGGTAAATCATATCATTCACCTACAATTTGTATTCCGGATGATCTGATTACCTCTATTGCTTTCGATCGGTTTCCGTTAATATATAAACTGTAACCGCAGCCGGTATTTGATTTTAGCTTAGATGTCCTTACAAGTCTTGATCGGATAGAATACCGTGCCAAAACCTCCTGTGCCCGAAATGCCTGTGTTACAGAATTAAACTTTACAGCTTTTTTTTCGTCCATACAGATCACCTCCGGTAAAAAATACCGATATTACATCGGTATCACTATATATTATGTTGTTTTATTGAAATTGTTCTTGCTTTTCTCTTTTTCTGATGATATAATAGCAACATAAACATACAATAAGGGAGGATTTATTTTGAGTATTTTTGATAATATGTTTTCTCAAAAAACAAAACAGGCGGATAAATCCGCAGCTTCGGGGCTTACATTGAACAAAGAACTGAATAACAAGATATCTCTGCGTAAAGAGATGGTGCTTGACGAAGTAAAAAGGAAAAAGATCTCTGCAACAGCTGCAAGGGTTGTTTTTGTTCTCGATCATTCGGGCTCTATGCGTACCATGTACAATGACGGCACAGTACAGAATGTTCTGGAAAGGATATTCCCCGTTGCTATGTGCTTTGATGACAATTCCGAGCTTGAATTTTATTGGTTCGACAACATCTACAAAGAATTCCCCGCTGTGACAACATATAATCTGGAAGGCTATGTTCAGAATGTTATTCTTGCAACTAAAGAACATTTCGGAGGCACTGCATATGCTCCCATTATTGATCATATTGTCACACGCTACGGGAAAACAGACAGGGCTGCTATTCCTACATTCGTGATATTCATCACAGACGGTGCAAATTCCGACCGTGCAGCCGCAAAAAAAGCTATTACCGAAGCCTCTCACTATAATATATTCTGGAAGTTCATAGGTATCGGAAACACAAAATTTGACTTCCTTGAAAAGCTCGACACGTTTGAAGGCAGATATATTGATAATGCTAACTTTATCAATATCAATGATCTCGACCGGATCGACGACCGACAGCTTTACAGTATGCTGCTTGACGAGTACGACGAATGGCTCGACCGCTGCAGAACACACAACATTACCGTACAATAAAAAAATCCCCCTCATAACGAGGGGGATCAATTAATCACAATTATTCTGAATATGTATTATCGGTGCGAATCTCAAAATCATCGTATGTCTGCTCCGTTAAATCTGCTTTTTCAGTCACAGAATAAAGATCGAGCGCATTCATTCCCTGCTCCGACATATAAAGATAGCCTTTGAATACAACACCTTCAATGGCTGTTCTTACGTCTTTTCTGATTGGATGAACAATGTCGGAAAATGTTCCGGACTTCTTCATTCTGCTTGGCATCGCAAGAAACAAGCCGTCATCGCTTGTGAGGATTTTCACATCGTGAATAACGATCATATCATCTAAGGTAAGGCTGACAACTCCAACCATACGTTTTCCGTTATTTTCAATGCCTCTAATTCTTACATGTGTTATCAACATATACATTTCTCCTTACAATATTTTCCATTTCAAGCGAGCCGTTTAATAGCAATCATTTTAAAAATTAAGCCAATATTCAATAATAGAATACGCTTCCTGAAAACATTCCGGAAAGCTAATCATTCTGTTAAAATTATTCGTGATACTTCTGAAATTATTATTTGAGTCTATATTTAGGTCACTAATTGTCATTTATTTATTGCAAACTATTGTAATGTCAATTTCATTGATGTATATGCTGCCCAAATGATATAACTATTATGCTTGAATTAACATTATTATACCATATTTTCACAAATCAATACTGTAATTACAATTTCATTTATTATATATGACAGTATCAGTCATTATACTAAAAGTTTTTTAACAATAAAATTGTCTTTATTTTTCTGTTTATTACATTATACCAGATAAAATCTACCAATATTTCTCCTTTCTGTCCAGATAAATTGTGAATATAACACTATATAATACTTATTATTTTCGTGTTCTGTAACAACGTTTAAATGCTTTCAGATAACTAAACATAAGCTTTATTTTGCCGTTTTCTATACGGCAGCTATTTTTTATATATCATATTATTTTACATGTAATCGTTGCATTTTTATGTTGACATTTGTATTTTTATGTGCTATAATCCTGTTAAAAGGTATTTCCCCTATGGAGAAATCACACTTTCGGACAAAAAAGTTTGCATATTCACACAAAAAAGGAGTTTTCATTATGCCAAGGAAGAAACCCGATCCGACAAAATCGGCATTGATCGACATGAACACAATGGAAATGCTTCATAAGAAGCAAATACCCGTTATCTGCCGCCGGATAAAATATTACAGAGAGCGGCTCGGTATTGAACAAAAGGAGCTTGGAGCACGTCTGAACGTTATCGGCAACGCAGTCAGCAACTGGGAAAACGGCCGCGCCCGTCCAGATATTAATCTTCTGCCGGAGCTTTGCAGCGTACTCGGGATCACTCTTTACGAGCTATTCAATATTGAAGACCCTCTTTTAAGACATACAAAGCGAGAGCAGTATCTGCTGTCAAGCTACCGTAACATGAGCGAGGGCAACAAATACCTTGTTGACAGCCTGATACAATCAATACAGCACATTGAATCTCTCGAAGAATATCGTGAGGTAAAAGAATTAACCTTGTTCGACAAACCCCTTGCCGCAGGTATCGGCGATCCGACCGAATTTGATGATACGGGAGAACCGCTGTATCTTTACGCTTCATCAGACAGCGAAAAAGCAGACTGCGCTTTTAATGTCAACGGCGACAGTATGGAGCCTACATTTTCAGACGGAGATGTTGTTCTTGTGCAAAGATACCCTAACTGTTCTGACCTTTCCCCCGGCGATATAGGCGCATTCATTGTCGGCAACGAGTTGTATATAAAAGAATATCAAAAGGACGGTTTGTATTCGCACAACGAAAACTACGATCCCATGCATTTTGAAGATCACGAACGTGTTTACTTTATAGGCAAGGTTATCGGAGCCGTTGATGACAAGGATTTTGCCGGGCAGGAAGATATCAACAGATACCTCCTTGCTTCCGAGGGTGATATCTGACAGGCAGGTGGATTACATGGAGCATATTTATATCTGCACAGATCTGAAATCATTTTATGCCTCCGTTGAATGTGTCCACAGAGGACTTGATCCTCTGAAAGCAAGGCTGCTTGTGGCAGACGAAAGCCACTCTGATCAGACGATCTGTCTTGCAGTCTCCCCCGCTTTGAAAGCTATCGGCGTACCGGGCAGACCGAGGTTGTTCGAGGCTAAGCAGGCTATACGCCGCTATGAAAGGAAATTCAACACAACGGTTGATTATATCATAGCTGTTCCAAGAATGGCGGAGTATGAACGTATCTCCGCACAGGTATACTCTATATATCTGAAGTATGCTGCTCCCGAAGACATCCATGTATACAGTATAGACGAATGCTTTATCGACTGTACACCGTATCTGCATATGTATGAAAAAGAAGCCGCAAGAACTCACAAACACCCATCCCATGTTATGGCTATGACAATGATACGGGATGTGCTGAAAACTACGGGCATTACCGCTACTGTCGGGATCGGCACCAATATGTACCTTGCCAAAGTGGCTATGGATATTGTCGCAAAAAAATCGCCGCCTGACAAGGACGGTGTGAGGATAGCCGAGCTGAACGAAAAAAGCTACCGCTATTTACTGTGGAATCATACTCCGCTGACTGATTTCTGGCAGATCGGAGCAGGGAAAGCAAGAAGGCTCAATCAGGCATATATGTTCACAATGGGCGATATCGCCGCCCGTTCACAATGGGACGAAGAATGGTTTTACAAAGCCTTCGGTGTTGACGGAGAGATATTGATCGACCATGCCTGGGGAATCGAGCCTGTCACCATGAAAGACATAAAATCATATAAATCAGAAAGTCATTCTCTCTCTAACGGGCAGGTACTTCCGAAGCCGTATCGCTACAATGAAGCACGTAATGTGTTCCTGGAAATGGCGGATTCGCTGTGCTGCGATATGTTCGCTAAAAATATCATCTCAAAAAAATTTAGCTGGTGGGTGGGCTACGACTACAAAAGTCTTGAAGTAAACCCGGATTACGACGGTGAACTATCGATCGATTTTTACGGAAGAATACACCCTAAGCACTCAAACGGTGCAGTGAGGCTGCGGAATACAACAAATCTGCTCAAGGAAATAGAGCCGATCCTGATGCCGTCTTTTGATCAGAAAACCAATCACAGTCTGCTGTTCAGGCGGCTTATGGTTTGTGCCGAAGATATAAAGCAAAGCGAAGGTTTATTCCAGTTCGACCTATTCACAGATTATGATCAGCAGGAAAAAGACATGAGATTACAAAAAGCAATGCATAGCATCAGGAATCGCTTCGGTGCAAATGCTGTTTTCAAAGGGAACAACCTGCTTGAGGGTACTACACGGCTTGAGCGTAATGCTCAAATCGGAGGTCATAAAGCATGATTAGAAAGAGGTTGATGATATGAACGATCACAGCTATGACGAAATCGGAGATATTAATACGCCCACAGACTTTAATTATAACGAAATTCTTGAATCAGGCAGACCGCATCACGAAAAATTTGATGATTTCTACAAGAAGCACCCGTTCATGCCGCTCGGTAAAAGAGCAAAAATATTCTCCCCTTTTGACGCACTGAAAGGGTTCAACGAAGCGACAAAGGAAAAGGAAATACAGTATCAGCCAAAGATCATACTTGATGAAGAATTACAAGATAAAATATCAGGTCAGCTTGAGGTACTGCAAAGATTAACGATCAACAGCAGGGCTGCGCGAGAGAATAACATTACCGTATCCGTCACTTATTTTGTGCCGTGCAGCGATAAAAACCACGAAGCATACGGTTACCGAGGGCAATATCTGACTGTTAAGGGCGTCTGTAAAAAGGTTGACAGCGTTATTACAAAAACAATTGTCGTCGGAGATTATACTGTCAATTTTGATGATATTCTTAGCATTGAATGTAACGAAGATATTTTCTTGATAAGATAAAATAACACAATACCGCACAGCTATTGTGCCTAATATGCAGTGTCTGTGTAGTGTTGCCATGAGGAAGGGCAGATTATTATGAATGAAAACTCTATGAAATATCAAGCCGGTGCTGATGTTTTTATTTCCAAAGATAACTCGTCAATGGTAATTATGAAGGCTGATAGAAGCTCTGATTTCAAAAAATATCGTATAAAAGAAGACGCGCTGTTGTTCATCAATACCGACGAACCATATGAACCGGGCAGACTGTCAATTTTCACGGATAAAAACAGTTATCGTATTATGAGAGATAAGCGATCGGGTTATGAATATGTAGGCAGACTGATCTCTGCGATCAATTACTATTTCTGACACCTGATCTTTGAAGGGAGCGTTATCATATGAGCAGTCTTTCATTATTCCCGACAGAACAATCAAAGTCAGATACTACCGCAACGGTCATGTGGAACCCGTGGCACGGCTGCACGAAGATTTCTCCCGGCTGCTATAACTGCTATGTGTACCGCAGAGACGCAGAGTACGGGAAGGATTCAAGCATTGTAAACAAGACGAAAGCGTTTAATATTCCGCTGTCGACAAACCGCACAGGCAAGCTTAAGGGGCAGTATAAGTATCCGAGCGGCACTACTTTTATGACTTGTTTTACATCTGATTTCTTTCATAAGGCTGCCGATGAATGGCGGCAAGCTGCCTGGAAGATAATAAAAAATCGCTCCGACTGCTGCTTCTATATGGTAACGAAGCGTCCCGAGCGAATAATAGACTGTCTGCCCGCTGATTGGGGTGAAGGGTATGATAATGTTGAAATATGCTGCACCTGCGAAAATCAGGCTATGGCGAATAAACGGCTGCCGATATTTCTGAAGCTTCCGATAAAACATAAGTCCATTATTCACGAGCCAATGCTCGAACAGATCGATATACGACCGTTTTTGAAGAAGTACGCCTGTCAGATCGAATCTGTTTCCGTCGGCGGTGAGTCGGGTCCGAATGCTCGCCTGTGCGATTTTGCATGGGTGCTTGACAGTCATATGCAGTGCGTTGAGTACGGCATTGACTTCCATTTTCATCAGACAGGCGCTAAATTCAAAAAAGGCGGAAAGATCTACGAAATACCGAGAGACAGGCAGCATACACAGGCAAAAAAAGCAGGACTTGATACTCACGGCGGTATACTATTGAGCTGTGAGAGGTATTGTTCGACAGATGAGGGGAAATCTTAGACAATACCGATACGCAAAGTTTGTATCAGCTAACTTGTTATTGACAAATTCTTTTCTGCTGTTATATAATAAATGCAGACAACACGAAAGAAGAGATTAAGTACATGAAGCGAAACTTTATATGCATTCTCATACTGTTTGCAGTAATTGCTTTATCGGGGGCATTTATAGTATACACACAATCAAAAAAAGCAGACTCTCTTACTGCATATATTTACTCAAACGATGTACTGATACGCACGATCGATCTGACCTCAACAGACGAGCCGTACTCCTTTACGGTAACGACGGATAACGGAGAATACAATACCGTATTTGTCAGACAAGGCGAAATCGCCGTAGTTGAAGCCTCATGTCCCGATGAGATATGCGTAAAAACGGGATTCATCCACTCTTCCGCACTGCCGATAGTTTGTCTGCCGAACAAGCTTTCTATCGAAATACGCTCCGAAAAAAGCGAAGAAGATATTGACGCAGTTGCGCAGTAAACAGGGAGGGAGATATATGAAAAAGAAAACAAGAGGAGAAAACATAAAGCGGATCACGGCGCTTTCTCTTCTGACAGCGCTTTCGCTGATAATATTTGTGATAGAATCAATGATTCCGCCTATCTCACCGATACCCGGGATCAAGCTCGGGCTTGCAAACGTGATAACGCTGTTTCTGATAATTACGGCAGATCCGAAGTCATCTTTGGCGGTGCTGCTTGCAAGAATAACGCTTGCGGCAATATTTGCAGGGCAGGCTGTTTCATTCTTTTACAGCTTGTGCGGCGGCTTGCTCGCATGGGCGGCAATGTGCATATCGAGCAGAATTCTGAATAAAAAACCCGTATGGTTCATCAGTGCCGCAGGAGCGATATTCCACAACATAGGGCAGATAACTGCCGCTGCTGTGCTGATGACAAAGGCCGCATTGGTGTATCTCCCCTATCTTCTGATCTCGGGATGTATAACAGGCGTTCTGACAGGTCTGCTAACCGATTTTACTATTGAAAAAATGAAAAAGTCAGGGCTGCTTGACAAGCTGTCCTATACTGTAACAACTAAACGAAAGGACAATATGTGATTACATGAAAATAAAATTCGCCCTGATCGCTGCAATGATCGTTACGCTTATACTATGTTCATGCTCGCAGCCCGAAGAATACAGCATGGATATTTTCGCAATGGATACTTATATGTCGCTCATGGCATACGGCAGGAACAGTGAAAAAGCACTTGAAGAAGCCGCAGAAGAGATTGAGAAAACAGAGGAGCTTCTCTCCGTTACAAGGCCCGACAGTGAAATATCGCAGCTCAACGAAAACGGCTTTCTCGAAAATCCGTCGGATGATATGCTTTACCTCGTGAAAACTGGGGTTGAATTAAACGGCGAGGTAGACGGAGCTTTTGATATTACACTCTACCCTGTCATACAAGCGTGGGGCTTTACCACAGAAAGCAAGAATATTCCGACGGAAGAAACGCTCGTCGGGCTGCTTTCAGACACAGGCGTTGCGAGAGTACATTTCGAAAACGGAATAACGCTTGACGATAACACTAAGGTAGATCTCGGCGGTATCGCAAAAGGGTACGCAGGAAAAAAAGCCGCAGATATTCTGAAACAATACGGCATAACGAGCGCTCTGCTAAACATGGGCGGAAACATTCAGACCATCGGGGCAAAACCCGACGGCAGCTCATGGAAAATAGGAATTAAAGACCCTCAAAACGAAAGTTCGCTTGTTGGCAGCGTTGAGATCATCGACAAAGCAGTTGTAACTTCCGGAGGATACGAGCGGTTTTTTATTGGTGACGACGGGAAAAGGTATCACCACATAATAGACCCAAAGACAGGAAAACCCGCCGAAAACGGAATAATTTCGGCAACCGTTATCGGAGATGACGGCACGTTGTGCGACGCTTTGTCAACTTCTCTCTACATAATGGGTACAGAAAAAGCTTCCGAATACCTTAATGCTCACTCCGAAACAAACGCAATACTTGTCACAGAGGACAGAACACTGTATATTACAAGAGGTATTGAACCTGTGTTTAAGCCTTTGAATGAATATATTAATACAACGATAAATGTTATTGGTTAGGGTATATATACATCGGCTAAGCTGAAACAGTGATTATTCCTGTCGGAATACCCGTATTATCATCTAACCGCAATAAAAAAAGAGCCTGTCGATGCAGGCTCTATTTTTTTAGCAGATATTCCTCAAGCTCCTTTGGCATAAATCTGACGCCTCTTACGGTCGTTACGCCAAACTCCTTCATTTTAGCCAGCGGACATTTCTCTTTGTCGTAGCGTGTTTCTATCTCTATCCCCATGAGGGAACTAATATTCACCTCGCCGCTGTATTCATATGGTATATCAGTCTGTGTCACCTTACATTTATATAATATCGCAGAAACAGGCGACCCTACATAAATATAAACCGTATCGCCCTTCTTTATGTTCCTGCCCTGCTTCCATACCTGTGTATCGCTGTCGGCAAACTCCTTCACTATATCAAAGTATTTAGGATTCGCCGGTATAATATAGCTTCCGCTGCGGTGTACACTTTTGTCCGTCAGACGTTTGCTTTCCCTAAGCAATTCCATAACATATTCATCATCTGCGGTATCGTCAAGCAAGACAGACAGCCAGCTGCCCTTGTTCATGTGGTAGCACGTAAAAACAGCTTTATTGTCTATCAGATCGGAGATCTTTTCCTCCGAAGCTTTTAGGTTCAGCACCTCTACGGTAACATTTTTATCGGACGCTCTCTTCGTTACCTTATCCTTTGTAACATTCATCACAAGGCCGTACCATTTATTATTTGAATTATTGCGGAAAACTCCGTAAGTCGGTGCAGTGGCAAAGGGGTAATCGGGGCTCTCATTAAACTCTTCATAGACCCTGTTTGCTATCCTGTTGGACTGGTCAAAGATGAAAGGGATCTCATAGAAGCATTTCTCCTTTATATCAGAGAGAAGCTCGCCGTACTCCTCCCGCACCCTGCCGACATACTCGCCGGTTCTGTTCGGACTGCGAAAAGCGTTATACTCGTCCATTGTGTCGGTATCGGTCAGAATACCTGTGATAATACCGTTGGGATCAATTCTTATCTCCGCACTAAGATCGCCGGAAAGAAGAATCTTTTTATAGCTGTATATACCGTCGGTATAATTAAAGCCATAAGCGGTAAGCTTATTAGGATCGGGTCTTGAACGCAGGAATATATCACTCTCAAAACTCAATTTTTTCCCACCTTTTTGTATATGTACTGATTATTCTCTGTTTTTCACTTTATACACTATGACCAGCACAAGGATAGCAACTATCCCGAAGAAAAGCACCAATCCGATATACAGCGGAAGCTTCGAATAGGTCACTCTCTTCCCGGAGGATGTTGTCTGAGCAGGTCCGTGATTATGTGGTTTATACTCCTGAAATTCATGTTTAGACGGGGGAAGTATGCCCGAATTTGGCTTTGATCTTTCCGGATTCGATGACGATCCGACGCTTGACTCCTTAGGTCTGGGCGGCTTTGATGTTCCGTGGCTCTCGCTGCTTGACGGGTGATTCCTTGAAGCAGTCGATGACTCCTGAGTTTCTTTGCTTGATGTCTGCGGTCTTGGCGGCTTTGAAGGTTCACGGCTTTCACTGCGTGAGGACTCGCCCTTTGACGTTGTTGATGTTACACGGCTTTCGCTGCCCGATGTCTCGCTCCTTGACGTTGTTGATGTTACACGGCTTTCGCTGCCCGATGTCTCGCTCTTTGACGTTGTTGATGTTACACGGCTCTCGCCGCCCGATGTCTCGCTCTTTGACGTTGTTGATGTTACACGGCTCTCGCCGCCCGATGTCTCGCTTTTTGAGGTCGTTGACGATACACGGCTCTCGCCGCCCGAATTCTCGTTCTTTGAAGAAGCCGATGACTCGCTGACTGACGGCTCCGAGCTTGGTGCCTTGGACTCCGGTTCCTTCGATGTTTCCTTGGCGAAATGTACAGTGGCATACTGAGTGACCACAGCATCGCCGTACTCACCGCCGAACAGATCGTTCCATTCCTCCTGTGTCCCCTGATAGAAAATATCGGAAAGACTTGGGCAACTAACAAATGCCGTATCGCTTATATATTCCATACTCTTAGGGATCTCAACCGATGTCAGGCTCTCACATTCTGAAAAACCCCCGTTCTCAATGCTTGTCACACCCTCGGGGATCTTGATGCTTTTCAGCTTGCTGCATCCTTCAAAGGAATGCTCGGAGATAGTTTTTGCCTTTGTGGATATTGCTGCAGATTCCTTCTGAACAGGACATCTGAGCAGTGTTTTTTCGTCTTTGTCATATAACACACCATCAACCGAAGAATATGATTTGTTTTTGGAACCGACCTTGATCTCCTTTAATGCGAGATCATAATCAAAGATTTCATCGTCAATACTCCTGCAGCTGTCGGGCAGCTCTATAGAAGTCTTTCCACACGGACAGAGAATAAGCTTTTCCTTGTCTTTATCATATAATGCGCCGTTATATGCGGTGTACTCCTTGTGATCGGAATTCACTATAATTTCCGTAAGACTGCTGCATTCGAAGAACATATTTTGCCTGAGTGATTTAACGCCTTTCGGTATCACCACTGTTTTAAGCTTTGCGCACCGATCGAAAGCGCATGGACCTATATCCGTTACACTGTCAGGCAGCTCCAACGAGGTTTTTCCGCCGGGACAGGAGATTATCTCCGTTACGTCTTTATTGTACAGCACTCCGTCTACCGAAGAAAAATCGCTGTTCGTATCGACGACCCGGAACTCCGTAAGACTGTTGCAGCCTCTAAAAGCTCCGTCTCCGACATATGTTACATTTTCGGGTATAGTTATGCTCTTTATGCCCTTGCAGTTCTCAACGGCAAAATTCTCTATAAATATTACACTGTCGGGTATTGATAAAGAAGACTTTGTCGCAGGGCAGCATATTAGAGTTTCAATATTCTTGTCATACAGCACTCCGTTGACGGTTGTATAATCGTCATTTTCTTCACCTACTTTTATCTCTTCAAGAGCGGTGCAGTCATTAAACGCATAGCTGCTGATCGACGATACCTTGTCGGGAATCTCTATTTTTTTCAGCCTTTCACAGTTCATGAACGCATAATCCTCCAATGCATCAAGCTCCTTTGGCAGAGTTACGCTTTCAAGCATTGTACAGTATTGGAATGCTCTGTCGCCGAGAGAGTTCACTGAATCGGGAATTTCCGCCGAGCGTTTTCCGTTTGGAAATACCAGCATTTCATTAAGATCCTTATCATACAGAACACCGTCCTCCGATGAGTAAAACTTGTTATTCTCATCGACATTTATCTCCTCGAATGACGCATATCTCGGGAACGAGTATTCCGAAACCTCCTCTATGCTGTCAGGAATATCAATACTGATTATGTTATAGCAAAGGGTGAACGCCCCCTCTTTGATACCCGTAACTTTTTTACCGTCCAATTCACCCGGTATGGAAACACGGGCAGCATTACCGACATAGATATCTACAGATACACTATCGTCGGAATTTATCGAATAAATAAAGTCACTGCTCCGATCGTTCGCATCATTGGAATCAGAATCGGTATCGGCATTTACTGACAAAGCGACAGCAGAAAATATCACCGATAACGACAATAAAAACACACTGAGCTTTTCCAACATCGTTTTCATTAATATCACTCCGTTAACTATATCATTACTACTATTATATTACTCTGTACAACAAAAATCAAATCATTATTTCGACAATTAATTGATACTATTATCGGTCAACTTAAACAAAATAATTCTATCCGAAAACTATTGCTTTACCTCTTTAATCAGTGGTTCCTTCAAAATGAGTATTCTCCTCACACTTTCGTCAAGTCTTTCCTGAGTTATCTCACCGCTGTTGACAGCGTCAAGCACACCTCTGTATGCTTCATAGAAATTCTGAGGTGTAAGCAAAACGTCACACCCCGCTTCAAAAGCCATAACCGCTGCTTCGCCCGAGGTATACCGATCGGTAACTCCGCCCATAGCAAGAGAATCACAGATAACTACACCTTCAAATCCCAGCTCGCCGCGCAGCTTTTCGGTTATCATGACATATGAAAGAGAACACGGGAGATCGTCGTCTGTTACATTCGGCAGTGTAATATGTGCTGTCATTACAGCGTCGGTCACATCAAGATTTTCCGCAAACGGGATAAGCTCTGCTTGCAGAAGCTCGTCCCATGTTTTTTCTACATATACATTGCCCGTATGGGTATCGTCAGTCGTATCGCCGTGACCCGGGAAATGCTTGAGCGTACTTTTTACGCCGTGATCGTGGAGGCCGTCTATATAAGAACGAACCATTTTTGCAGCGAGCTGAGGATCGCTGCCAAACGAACGATTTCCTATCACTCGGTTATCGGGATTTGTGTTGATGTCCGCCACGGGAGCTAAATCCCACATGATACCGTAATCCGACAGATACTCTCCTATAGCATCTCCTGCATCGTATGCATTTGTCACATCGCCCGTAAGCCCGATACTCTCCATAGTACCAATGTACGGCAGATTGAAATTCTCGTTTCCGGCAAGCCTCGTGACAATACCGCCCTCTTCGTCAACAGCTATCAGAGTGTCGATCTTCCCTATGCTTTTCAAGTCATTCGTAAAGGATATGAGCTGTTCGGGATATTCAATATTTTTTGCGAAAAGCACGAACCCTCCGACAGGATACTCGCTGTACATCTCGATAAAATTATCAGAAACATACGTTGCACCCTCCCCATCTTCACCGACAATGCTTTCGTCGTCGACATAGCTGTCGTCAATGAGCTGCTCGGGACGTATAAAAAAAAGCTGCCCTACTTTTTCTTCAACAGTCATTGAAGAGATCATTTCGCTGTATATGTCCGATTCAGATGAATGCTCGTTTTGTGAATCGGTGCTGTTATCACTATTCTGATCCCCGATATTGAAAATGATCTCGTCGGTATCACTTCGGACACTGTGTGTGTCGACAGCTTTTTCGGAACATCCACACAAGACGATCAACACTAATGCAAGAGAAACAGATAACTTATTATTCAATATATTCATGATAGCTCACTCCGGTATTTTTTCTTACATTATATCATATTGGGGAGTAAAAAACAACATACTATAAAAAGCAGCCGAAGAAATCGACTGCTTTTTGGTTCATATCTGAGTCACTCTGATCTTGTCAAACTCTATGCCGGTTTGCCCCATAACAATATCCTTTATTGCGATCAGCAGATCGCTTTTAAGCTCCTGCCCGGTAACGACAACACTGCATTCGTCGTTTTGTATGAATGCCACACAATCATCGAAGCCTTTTGCAATGATAAGATTTTCCACATTTGCCTGCTGCTGTATTATATCCGTCATCTTGTTGAGATGTTCGACAGCCTCTTTTCTCCCCTTTGCGTTAGTATCGGTCGATTCAATGACCTCCTTTGCAAGCTCGATAAGATCATCTTGTATCTGCTTTCGTTCAAGCCGCACCTTAGCAAAATAGTTTTCTTCATCGGTCGGCATTGACGATGAAACACTGTCAGCAGATGATGTATTCTCCCTTCGTGACGATACTTCGCTGCGTGCGTTATCAGGGGTTGCGATCTCTGCGTTTACATAATGCGCCACACCCAGATCATCGTCTTCTTTTGCTTTACTGTTGCCTCTGCCGGGGTCAAACTGCCAGTTGAGATAAACCGCCGTACCCACAGCTATCACCAATGCAGATAAAACCAATTCTTTCTTACCGAAACTCATATTATTCCTCCCGTAATATTAATATAGCTCTTAAATTTAGTTTGTTACAAATATCTTCCCTCCCGAAATGTTCAGCACTCCCGAAACAGCCTGCGTTATTTTTTCTTTGACAACACTGTTTCCGCCTCCGTCACACACAACGAGCACGCCTCTTATCCTGGGCATTATCTGTTTTCTGAGTACGGCGTCCTCGCTGCCGTCCTTACGCTTTACAGTGACATATTTGTTTTCTTCTTTGTATTCCCCGTCACTGTCGCCGCCTTCGCCCGAGGTTGATTGGCTTGTTTTCTCCTCGGTCTTTTTTTCGACTGCATAAACGTCCTCTGTGGTAGTTTCCATCGTTATCAGAATACTGACCTCCCCTGCACCGTCAATGCGTGATATTATGGCGGACAATTCTGCCTCAAGCTGTCGTCTGTAATCGTCCGCTGTATACGTTATCTCTTCTTCCTCCTGCGGTTCGGCTTCGGGGCTGTCGGGAAATAATCCCGAAACAAAGATCATGGCAATACCTAAAAAACCGATAAAAATTATTATCGCACTTTTTTTATCACGTAAAAATTGCGTGAGTCTTTTTATTATTCCGCTGCTCATATGTACTCCTTTTCAGATCAAAACACAAAGCTTTACATAGCTGTTTTAATCACAACATCTGCATCGATCCCCAGATCTCGTAGAAGACAAGCGCATATTTCATCTATCCTTTCTTTATATTCACTGCCGAGAGTTATCCTTACCATGTCAATATATATGCCGCCGTCGCTGTCAATATCCGTGTATGTTTCTATTTTTTGCGGTACTATTTCTTTGTTTTCAAGATATGTACTCACGATCATATTGATACGCTGACCGAACATTTCGTTTGTTGTACGGTTCAGCCAATCCGTCTGAACTTCCTGTTCGGGTACAGCAAGCTCGGGTTCGGGAATACTGCCAATCGGGGATAAAAAACAGCTTATCACTATCAGCCCCATCACAAAATACACTGCGCTTCGGACATTACCCTCGGGAAGGAGCTTCTCTGCAATGCCGATTGCCGCCGCACAGATACACAATCCCGCAGTCCATAACTCAACCTTCTCCACTCAACCACCCACGATCAGAATAATAGCCGTACTGATAACGTATATCGCCATAGCCGAAAGCAAGATCGAGCATATAACGGATATTACAGCCGAAAAGGAATTCAGCAAAGACGACAGCCTGCTGTTTGAAAACACATCGCAGACGGCGGTGCAGACCATAAGAACAAGCTCCCATATCATGCACTTTAATACGGCAGGAACGAACACAGCAAACACGGCTATCACGGCAACTACTCCGACACCGGACTTCAGCACCGCCGTACAGCTCACCACGGTCTGATAAACATCGCTCAGCGCTCCCCCTACAATAGGAACAAAGTTGCTGACAGTGAATTTTATCGCTCGGTCGGAAAGAGTATCCTGAGAAACGCTGATGACAGATTTCATAGAAAGAAACGCCGTAAAAACCGACATACAAAAGGTGAGAAGTATTCTTACTGCCTTTTTGAACATCTCGGAAATCCCCGACAAAGACGGCTTATCCGTAATATTCGTAATTACGGCAAGTGACGTTATACATTTTAAAAACGGCACAACGATCTCCGATACCACCCTCATCATACCGCTGCTCATGTATATCATCGTGCTGTAAAACATTCCGCCGCTGATGATCTTTCCCCCGGCAATTATTAAAATGGTTATCACGGGGATATATATTATCATAAAATCAGAACAGGCTGTTATTGTGTCGGTAAGTTCGGTTATCAGAGAGAATATCTGCGGAGATATCACTGCCGACACGCAGATCAGTGAAACAAAGCTCAGCGTCTGTTCGAGTCCTGCGCTGAATTCCGAAGTTTTCAGCGTATCAAACAGTGCCGTAAGCAGAATGATTCCCATAATACAGATCGCCAGCCTCAGCGGCTCGATCATGTTTTCACGGACCGCATATGTAACAGCGGAAATTATACTGCTTAAACTCAGCTTCTCTGCACTGTCGGGTTTGAAATCATCTATATACAGTCTGCCGAGAAAATCCTTTGTGCTGTCGGGAAGCGCAGGCATAAGGTCATCTGCGCCCGATTCACTGTATAAACTGTCTATCAGCTTGTCCGTATCGCTTGAAAAATAATCTTCCTCGGCACAAGCAGTGATTCGGGCAGACAATAATATTGCACAAATCATTATCATCAAACCGATAATGATCGGGAGATCCGCTATCCTTTTCATTGACATCACCGTTTGATTAACATATATTAAACCGGCACACGAATCTATCGGTTGTTTAATATATATGCTTCTCCGAGGAAGATTATTACTTTTTAAAGGGTGATATTTTTTTTCAGAATGTCCTACAAATATTATATTCAAGACAACTTTTATGTTATTGGTTAGTCAGATTCTTAGGGAGACACTGATTAAATTGAGCGCCGAAACTGCGCCGTCAGATTTTTAGGCAGGCGAACGCCTGCGGGTATTACGCGTTCATAATAATAACTGTATCTTGCTCTAAAGCTCGCGTCCTGCTTTGAGGTA
>OMYH01000110.1 GCA_900315255.1 uncultured Eubacteriales bacterium
ATGTATCTCTCAGGAAGAACAGGAGTTAAAACATATCTTCAAGCTTACCGACAGAGAAAAAAGAATATACAGATGTATTTACTGTGAGAGTAAGGCAAAATAAAACACTATGAATAAAACTAAAGCACCCTTGGTTTTTACGTCAAGGGTGCTTTTTTCTATTATTGACATAGAAGTGCGTTTGTGATATGATTTTAGTAGACTAAATTGCAGATTACAGGAATATACATTATGAGTATCCCCTCAATCCCCCGGCGTCTACCAAAAGCGATCCCAAAATGTTAAAATAACTCCAAACAGGTCTTAATACCAACATAGACCGGATTGGAGCAACGAAAAATGGATGAAATAAGCGAAGTCAAAAAAGCGATCAGACATGAAAACTGGAAGCGGATGTATGAAGAATACCAAAGCAGCGGGATGACGGTAAAAGATTGGTGTAAAGCACAAGGGATATCTGTAAAAACCTTTTACTATCGCTTGAGAGTGCTGCGAGAAGATCTTCTTAGCGGGCACGAAACGCATGATATTGTCCCAATTGCAGCGTGTGAGGATAAGGTGCTGATCGGCAGGTCAACTTATTCCGACGACAGAATACACATCAGCGGAAACGGTGTAGAAATTGAACTTCCTATGAGCGTATCGCCGGAGCTGATAACTGTGATTTTACAGGGGATACGATAATGCTGAAGGAAATGAAAGGTCCGTATTACATCGTTTGCGGTTACACTGATCTTCGGCGAGGCATTGATGGGCTTGCAGGTATCGTTCAGCAGAATTACAAGCTCGATGCTTGCTCGGGCGGGCTGTTCATGTTCTGCGGAAGAAGGTGCGACAGGATCAAGGCGCTGCTGTGGGAAGGCGACGGATTTTTGCTTCTTTACAAGCGGCTGGACAACGGAAGATTCCAATGGCCGAGGAACAAAACCGAGGCAGAGCAAATAACAGCCGAGCAATATACATGGCTGATGCAGGGACTTGCGATAGAGCAGCCAAAGGCCATAAAACCGGCTTCGAGACGACCTGATATCATATAATCAGGTCAGAATAATCACACGGAAATAATTCCGAAAATCCGCATAAATACTGTACTTTCCGACACATTTATGGTATAATAAGTGTGTCGGAAATTTGTTTTGGAGGAAGTGCGAGAATGAAAATACCCGAGAATATTTCGCCCGAGATCGCAGCATATATCAAAGCACTTCAGTCTGAAAACAGCAAGCTTCAAAACGAAGTATCCGATTTAAAAACCAAGGTCGAGAAGCAGGAGCTTCAGATAAGTAATCTCACGGAAATGCTTGTAAACAGCCGAAAAAAGATGTTTGGGAAATCCAGTGAGAAAAGCAAGTATTTTAACGATGCGCAGATGTCGCTGTTTAATGAGGTGGAGGTCTGTGCAGAGCCGTCTGCACCGGAGCCGGATAAGGAAACATTCATTGCGGCTCATAAAAGGCGCAAAAAGCGTACAAAGGCAGAGCTTACCGAAAATCTCAATCACATTAAGCAGGTCTGCGATCTGGATAAAAAGGAATGCGAGATCTGCGGCGGAGAGCTGACCTGTATCGGAGAAGAATTCGTCCGCAGCGAGCTGAACATAATCCCCGCGCAAATGTATGTTGTGGATATCTACCGCAAGGTTTATAAGTGTGAGCATTGCTCCGATGATGAGCTGACAAATATCTTCAAAGCAGAAACACCCGTATCTGTGATGAAAGGCAGCATGGCAACTCCGGCAACTGTTGCATATGTTATGCAGCAGAAATATCAGCTTGGTATTCCGCTGACACGGCAATCGAAGTATCTCAAAGAGCTTGGCGCCGAGATCGGCAGCAATACGCTTGCAAACTGGGTGATAAAAAGCTCCCGATGGTTTGATAAGCTGTGGCAGCGAATGCACGAGCTGCTGCTGAAAGAATCAGTGATCCACGCAGACGAAACGCCATTGCGTGTTTTGAAAAGGGATGGAACGCCTACCGATTCAGAGTCGAGAATGTGGGTGTTCTGCAGTGGAAAGTACTCTGCGCACAAGATGGCTCTTTACTATCATCACGCAACAAGAGCGGGTCAGGTCGTAACGGACATGATAGGAGATTACTCGGGATACTTGCAGACAGACGGATATTCTGCGTACAATGCCGCTGTCAAAGCGATACGTATCGGCTGCTGGGCGCACGCCAGACGCAAGTTTACAGATTGTCTGCCGAGGGGGATAAAAACAGAAGATGCACGGGCAGGAAAGGCTCTCGAACTGATAGGTAAAATATTCGCCGCAGACGAGGGCTTAGTTGAGTTGACCTCAAAACAACGCTACGAGAAAAGGCAGGAGATATTAAAACCGGTGCTCGACGAATATTGGAATTTTGTTGAAAGCATATATGCTGCAAGCGGCTCTAATCTTGCAAAAGCAGTGACGTATTCCGTGAATCAGAAAAAGCAGCTCAGCAATGTTCTGCTGAGCGGAGAAGTGGAGCTGACCAATAACCGAGCCGAACGTGCAGTTAAGCCATTTGTTATCGGACGGAAGAATTGGCTGTTTTCGGATACCGACAAGGGCGCCGACGCCAGCGCAAGATGCTACAGTATCATCGAGTCGGCAAACCTTAACGATCTGAATGTATTTGGTTATCTCTCGTATCTTTTGACAGAACTGCCGAAGCTTGGAGAGGAGCCGAGGGATGAACAGCTGGATTGTCTAATGCCTTGGTCTGAATCTTTGCCCGGGTATTGTAAGAATGTCTGAATTGGTCTGAATAGGGATAAAGAGTAAATCAGAATGACTCCCATGGTGTTTGTTGCCATGGGAGTTTAGTGTTTTTATTACGCTGGGGGATTGAGGGGATACATAAGTAAAAGATATATTCTCATATGGTGGGAGAACAATAGCTATTAACAAAGATAGTAGAATACAACTATATTTCTTGAATGATGACCTTTTTTTGCGTGATAGAAAGGTTAGATCTTTGTTGAGAAACATCTCTGCAGTAATCAAGGGTATTCTGAATTTTTTCTGTAAGGTTAATAATTAACTGAGCGTAACGTGGTTCCTTAGGCTTTGTTCTAAGAATAATAGCATTTTTATACACTTCTACTGTTTTAATAGATTCATGAGTACCGAAAGCATCAATATCTGCCTGTTCTTTGAGCCTTGTTAAATCAAATAGTAATTCTGGATTTCGATCAGCGCCAACATCAATCTCATCAGCGAGACGTAAAACTGCAGCAAGGAAAGCTGTGCGAACAACACCGCCATTAGTCTGCAAATCAGGATACTCTGATTTATCATATAGATCTGTTTTACGGTGTCCTTTGGAAACTTGAGCAATAGCAAATACTAAATCATCAGAGGGGATATCAAAAAGAGCAGAATACTTATATATCAATAAACTGCTCAATTTCTTGATCATTAAAGGCAATCTGCATACCCTGTCCACCAAGTACGTATGAAGGGCGAACAAGTACTGGGTAGCCAAGTCTGTTTGCAACTTCCTTTGCTTCTTCAATAGTAAATAT
>OMYH01000028.1 GCA_900315255.1 uncultured Eubacteriales bacterium
TTGAAATACGTCAGTATTCCTGCGGATTTTTCGCACAATTTGCCTAAAAATCTGACGGCGCAACTTCGGCACTCGATTTAATCAGTGTCTCCTTAAGAAATTTATTACCGAAATACAACATATTTGTGATAAAAATAGCGGCAGCACCATTTAGTGCTGCCGCCCATAAATTCTTTAAATACTATTATTCCTCTACATCTACTTCTTCGTAGATGTATCTGTTACCGTCTTCATCCTCATATATATATTCGTAGGAGTTCTTGCCCTTGCCTTTTGCAGATAGACGCTTGCTGGTTTTATGAGCCTCTTCCGTATCACGAGCTGTTTTCTTAGTAAAGTACCACTGCATAGCAAAATACAGGAGATAAGATGTGATCATCAATGTTACATGTACAAACGGAATCTCCTCATGACGGAATGCATACACAACGCTCCAGCAGGCAATAAATGCCATCGCATAAAGCCATGCGTACTTCATTGCTCTCAATGTGACCTTCATTTCCATTTCGTCGGAATCTCTGAATCCCAGTTTTCTGATATACTTATTCATAAGCTTTTGCCCCTCTCAAATAAAAATCCTTATATTATTATTATATCAATAATTTTCAAAAATTCAAGAGAAAAAATAAAGATTTTATATCTATTTTATAATTATTTTCAATTTTTTTCTGAAAAAAATTTCACATCTCATCGAGCGTTCACCAAAACGTTAAATCTGTCCGATATGTGTAAATTATCTTCTCTTAAGAGCAATTCTATATTATCTATACAAGCAATCTTCAAACGGAGCAATTATCTTTTCTATCTTATCAATTATGTATGTACAATCTGCTCCGACCGAATTAAACATCGTTTCGGTTAGTATTCCGAAGCACACAAAAGAGAAGCAAAGCGGAATTTCAAACCCGTCGAGACTGCCGCTTGCAGACAGGACCGTTTCATCAAATATTGTACCAAATCTGACGCTGTTGCCCACAATTCCCGAATGTGCACGATAACATGAAAGCACATAGAGTATCTTCAGATTTTCAAGAGTAACCTCATTCTGAACAGCACTGAAGCTCCTGCTTTTAATCACATCGCCAATCCACCAGTAATCGTGCAGATAATTGCCTTGTTTATTATATGACAGGTAATCACGATACTTATCCTTCAGCTTATTATGCTCCTTTCGGGCTTCGACCTTCAGCTCCTGCGCCTGCCTGCGTTCCTCCTCGCTCTGAGAGTATTCAAGCAGATAGTTATAATATTTTATCCTATCCCTTGAAACCTTTACCGCATAATCGTCGATATACCGTTCGAGAAGTCCTTTCTTGTCTTTGTACTTGTACAAGAACTGCATAACCGTCATAGATTCGTACAAAATACGGCTGAGAGCCATTGCGCCCTCAGGGTAGCCATGATATAGGAGCGTGATTATTTCTTTTGTCGTGATAATAGCCTTTGAATATGATTCGCCGAGTATTTTTGTAAAAAGATCACTTGTGCGTGTATCCGCTGTATCATGCATCAATCTTTCGCATTCGGCAACTATTTCTTTCGCATCGTTATAGTGCCAGCGTTTCGAGCTTTCTTCAAGCTGCTGATGCGTAAAATCCATGTCATCACCTCTCCGTTATAAATAGACTATATAATTATTATACATCTTATATGTGAATAATAACAGAATTGTACGAAAAAAATACTACACAAACATTCTACTCTTGTTTTGTAAATAGTGTTAGCTTACCCTTACATCGAACTCCTTCCCGCATTTAGGACACTCAATTGTATGTTTACCCTTTTTTGCGGGGACTCTTATATACGCCTTACAATTCTTACATTTATAATATCTGTGCGTTTTATATTCGGCTATACGCTTATACTGAATTTTGAAAAATTCGATAACATTTTCTCTGAATGCCACATATTTTCTGTTCTCGGATAATCTCTTCACTGTGTTTGTCGACATGAATCTGAATGCCGCTGCAAGCAGAAAAACAGGCACGATAAATCCCACTAAAATATTGCGGAAAAACAAATTCAAAAAACCTATTGCAAGCCAGACGATCAACAGGTCTTTGTTCAGGGTATCGAGCTTGCCGTATCTGTCACCCATAATTCTGTCATAAGTTTGTTTTAACATCAATAATTTCTCTAACATATTTACCTCCCGATATAATAAGCGTATCGCCGACAGCTTATGTTCTGCCGGCGAAATCATTATCTGTCGTTCATCGAAATATACGAACGCTCGGGCATAATACTCATATATGCAGGGCGTATGATCTTGCCTGCATTGATAAGCTCTTCAATGCGGTGAGCGCTCCAGCCCGAAATTCTCGCAATAGCAAAAAGCGGAGTATAAAGATCGGGCGGAAGGTCGAGCATTGAATATACAAATCCGCTGTAAAAGTCGATGTTTGCGCTGACGCCCTTGTAGATATTCCTTTCTCTGCCAATAACGATTGGTGCAAGCTTTTCGACATTCTCATAGAGGGCGTATTCCTCCATCATACCCTTCTCTTTGGCCAGCTGCACAACAAACTGTCTGAAAACTCTTGCTCTCGGGTCGGAGATAGAATAAACAGCATGACCCATACCATAGATGAGTCCCGACCTGTCAAAGGCTTCTTTATGGAGTATCTTTTCGAGATAAGCAGACACCTCGTCCTCGTCGTGCCAATCCTTGACAGCCTTTTTCATCTCCTCGAACATACCGCAAACCTTTACATTTGCTCCGCCGTGCTTCGGACCCTTCAGCGAACAGAGAGCAGCAGCGATCGCAGAATATGTATCGGTACCCGAGCTTGTTACCACATGAGTTGTAAAAGTCGAGTTATTTCCGCCGCCGTGCTCGGCATGAAGCACAAGCGCAATATCAAGCACCTTCGCCTCAAGTGCTGAATACTTTTTATCGGGTCGCAGCATGAGCAGTATATTCTCCGCCGTTGATTTATTCGGGTCGGGATGATGTATGAAAAGATTGTGATTATTCACATAGTTATACGCATGATAAGCATAAACCGAAATCATTGGGAACTCGGCTATGAGCTGCAGCGACTGGCGCAGAACGTTCTCTATAGTAATATCGTTAGCCTGATTATCATAAGAATGCAGCGTCAGAACACTTTTAGCTAAAGCGTTCATCATATCGGAGTTAGGCGCTTTCATGATTACATCACGGACAAACGTATCGGGCAGCGCTCTGTAAACGGAAAGTATACCCTTAAATTCCTCAAGCTGCTCCTTTGTCGGCAGATTGCCAAACAACAGCAGATATGTGACCTCCTCAAAGCCGAAGGATGAATCCTCCGGAAATCCTGCTATAATATCCTCAACATTATAGCCTCTGTAGAACAGCTTTCCGTCACAGGGAACTGTCTTTCCGTCAATAATTTTATTCTGACGTATTTCGGATATTTCTGTCAGACCTGTCAGCACGCCCTTGCCGTCGAGATCTCTCAATCCTCTTTTTACGTTGTATTTCGTGTACAGGGCGGGATCGAAGTTTGTATTATCCTTACATATCTCCGCATACTTTCTTATCTCGGGCATTAGATCCCCCTGTATTTTTTCAATAAATCTGATTCCGTCCGCCATTGTAAACACTTCCTTCGACGTATTATAATTCTATTATACATCCAAAGCCCATATAAATCAAGCTTTGGACCGAGTTTTTGCCAACGCATATGCGAAGCTGTTCATCAGCTCATCTGCGAGTGTGACAAACTGATCTATCTTTTCTTCACCCATATTTTCAACAACCTCGCCGAAAATACGATTGACATTTTCATATTCAGTATGCAGAACCTCGCTGCCCTCGTCGGTCAGCTTTACATAAGTGTTTCGTCTGTTCTGAACATCTAAAAAGCGTATTGCATATCCCTTATGTTCAAGTGAAGTCAAAGTTCTTGAAACTGCAGGCGACGATACACGCAAAAGCTTTGCTATGCCTGAAACCTTCCCTGTATCATTATCACTGTATGATGACAGCTTATCCACAGCAGCCATTACAAAAAACTCCGACTGTGAAACATGTTCAAGAACAGATGAAAAATTAAGCATGGTCAATGAATGAAAAGTATTGATCAGTAAAGATCTTTGATCTTGTGTCAACATTTCTTAGTACCTCATTTTTATGCGGCAGAACTGCTTTTTCAATATAGTCATGCCGCCTACAACGATTTAAACCAACAAATCATGTAACATAGTTATCATATAACATTGTTATTATACACCTTTTCCAAGAAAAAATCAATAACATTATTATATTAATAATTAATAAAAATTGAATAATAATGCCTTATTATTTATATAAAAAATCTTAAATCATAAATTTCTCTTGTTTTTGCAGTTATTTCTGTACGGGCAGCTCCTGCAGCCTTCGTCAGATTCTTTATTATTCTTTATAAGTACTCTTACGGCTATCCATAGCAGCACAACAAAAAGTGAACCGATTATTATAAAAGAATATACCATACCTGAGCCTCCTGTTTTGTGTTTTTGAATAAGACTATACATAAAAGACGAGATATCAAACGACCCGATCATAAATGTGAAATATCTCTGCTTTTGCGGATTGACAATTAAAAAAATAAGGTGTAAAATATCTAACGATAGAAAACGGAGAGTGATTAAAGTGACAGATCTCACCAAAGATAATCCTACAAAAACGCTGATACGCTTTGCACTGCCTATGATAGCGAGCGTAATATTTCAGCAGATATACAACATAGCAGACAAGGTCATAGCAGGACAGTTTGCAGGCGAAGACGCGCTTGCGGCGGTCAGCGCTTCATACCCGATAACAATGATAATCATGGCATTTGCCCTCGGCACAAACATCGGCTGCTCGGTTGTTATCTCAAGGTTCTACGGGGCAAAGAAATACTCCGATGTTAAAACAACAGTAACGACATCGTTTTTCCTTGCGCTTACAGCGGGAATTACGCTTTCCGTCATAAGCAAATTTTTGTCAGTACCCATACTCCGTGCGCTGAATACGCCTGACAATATCTTTGCGGACGCAGCAGTTTATCTTGATATTTATATATACGGTTTTTTATTCCTGTACCTATACAACATATGTACCGGCGTCTTCAATGCCCTCGGCAACTCACGGACTCCGCTGTATTTTCTTATAGCGTCATCTATCGGCAACATTATCCTCGACTATGTGTTTGTGGCCATCCTCGGCTGGGGCGTTGCGGGTGTAGCGTGGGCAACGTTCATTGCGCAGGGGATATCATGCATTTTGTCCATCATTGCGCTGATCGGCGAGATGAAAAAGATCAGAACGACAAAGAAAGCGCCGCTTGTTTCCTCGAATGCACTGAAGAAGATATTTATTCTGGCTATTCCAAGTATTCTTCAACAGAGTTTCGTATCCATAGGAACTCTCATGATACAGGGCATGGTCAACAGCTACGGTTCGTCTGTCATTGCGGGATACGGCGTTGCCATCCAGCTCAATACATTTGCGATCACGGTATTCAACACCTCGGCAAACGCTATCTCAAACTACACCGCACAGAACCTCGGCAGCGGAAACACAGACAGAGTTCGTCAGGGATACCGTTCATCAATAAAAATCGGCGCGGTGATCTCATTACCGTTCATTGCCTGCTTTGCCCTCGGAGGCAGCTTCATCGTATCGCTGTTCCTGAAAGAACCTACAGAACTTGCAATGCAGACAGGCAGGGAGTTTTTGTGGATAATCTCACCGTTTTATCTTGTTGTGATGGTCAAACTCGCCACCGACGGTATAATGAGAGGGGCAAGTGCAGTGGGATTTTTCATGGCTTCTACATTCTCCGATCTGCTTCTGAGAGTGATCCTCGCATACATATTATCACCCATATACGGAGTGCGTGGTATATGGTACTCCTGGCCAATCGGATGGATATTATCAACACTGCTCGTTGTGTTCTTCTACTTAAAAGGCTGGTGGCTACCGAAAAACATGAGAGATCAATCGGTCAAGCCATAACCGCCTGTTAACGGATCACGAAACAGTTCAAGCTTTGGCGGCAGAAATGAAAAATAACCGATCATCAAATAATATATTATGAGCAGAACAACAGAAAGCTTGTAGTATCTTTCAACACACATAGCGTACGAGATCAATTTGTACGAAATAACGAATGCAATTACGGTAAAAACAAATCCACAGCCTATATTGATCACATGAATGTCCTTCCCGATCAAAAAAGTATATGTATAATAAAAAACAGGTATCGACAAAAGCAGAAAATACAGCCCTATAACCTTTGATGTAAGAAACCTGCGAAAAGGAACTCTTACACAGCACAGTTCAACACAACTCCACAAGACATATGGAAGCGTGAATATTTTCATATGCTCCCACGTACTTTCATTCACAGCCGAAAAGACAGCTGCCCAGACTGCGTTTCCGCTTATATCGTACAGAAAATGCAGTACAACTGCACATACAGAAACAAATACAGCGCCCGAGACTTCCATTTTAAGAAGAAGCTTTCGGGCGCTTTCGTCAATAGCACTTTTTTTCATGGCAATAACTCCCGTATATTTTTACTCAATTATATGCGGAAGCTATCTGAAAAAGAACAAAAGAAAAGTCCGACCGTACAGCCGGGCTTCTCTTTATAAAGGTTTCTTGGAAAATTTCAGAATTAGTGAGCAGAATCTGCAACAACTCCATACATACCGAACATCGGCATTACAATAGAAACTGCAACGATACCAACCATACCTGCAACTATGATAGTCATGGCAGGGGTCATAGCGTCTGTCAATCTCTTTGTAGATTCATCGGCCTGCTCCTGATAGAGGTCAGCCATCTTATGCATAGCGTCGGAGAACATACCCGACTCCTCACCAACACGTACCATTGATACGAGGATAGAGTCAAATACAGCATAATGGCTCATTGACACGTTGATCGGAGTACCTATTTTAACGTCTTCAATAACCTGTGTCAGACAATCTTTCATAAACAGGTTCGAGATAACATCTCTTGAGAGCTCCAGTGCCCGCAGAATACTAACACCGGCGTCGGTAAGTGTTGCCATGATGTTACAGAAACGAGCAACATATGTATTTCTCATAACGTCACCGATTATCGGTACTTTCAGAAGGAACTCTGCAAGCCACATAGCGAAGGAATCGTTGTACTTAAGAAGGGCTCTGAAGCCTACTACAACACCAACGATAATTATAATAACAAGCCACCACCATGCAAGCATGAAATCGGAGAATCCCATAACCGCCTTTGAAAGTGCCGGAAGATCGGAACCGAATGATGTAAATACGTTTGCGAATGAAGGCAAAACGAAAAGTGACATTACAATGATCATTGCAAGGGTCAAGCCTACAAGGAACAACGGATACATCATAGCACTCTTGATCTTTGCAGAAAGAGTAAGCTCTCTGTGAAGAATATCAGCAGCATTTTCAAAAGCCATATCCAGACGACCGTTAGCCTCACCTGCTGCAACAAGGCTGATTACGATCTCAGGGAACGTTTTAAATGAACCGAGTGACTGTGACAGCGGAACACCGTTATAAAGCTCGTTACTTACGATGGTAAGTATACGCTTCATTGTCTTATCGGCCTCGGTATCGAGCATAACCTCCATCGCCATCGAAAGTGAGATACCTGATCTCATCATGATAGCCATCTGATGACAAGTTGTAAGCACCTTTTTCTTATCAAGTACGACTTCATGAATCTCTTTAAGGTTTATATCTCGCTGATACCAGGGAAGATTCTCTTGACCGTCTCCCACAGCGTCCTTTGATTCGCTGATCTCAAGCGGAGTCATACCTCTTTCGGCAAGGATCCTTTTTACGTCCTCACGGCTATCGGCAACGACTTCACTTCTATATTTTTTATTTTTACCGTCAATGGCAAGATAAGTATATTTCAAGTTACGTCACCTCATCTACGATTATTCATACCACCTGCATAAGGAGGTCTTGCACCGCCCATGCCCATTCCCATACCGGGCGCAGGAGCGGCAGTCTGGTCGTTATCGCTGACTTCAAAGCTATATTCTTTAGCTGTCTGGGGACTGATATATCCGCGTGCAAGGAGCATTTCGATACTCTTGTTACGCGTGATCATACCCAAGCCCTTGCTTGTTTCAATAACCTGCTCGATCATTGCGATCTTATTCTCACGAATAAGGTTAGAAATAGCGCTGTTTACAAACATGATCTCGAATGCGCCAATACGTCCGGGAATGTCGCTTCTCGGAAGAAGTCGCTGTGATACAACGCACTTAAGCGATGTTGAGATCTGGCCGAGCGCCTGCCTCTGCTGTGCGGCAGGGAACATATCAACAAGACGGTCGACCGTCTTTGCTGCACCCTCTGTATGAAGTGTGGAGAAAACAAGGTGTCCTGTTTCTGCAGCGGACAATGCGATAGAAACAGACTCAAAGTCACGGATCTCACCGATCTGGATAATATCGGGGTCTTCACGAAGTACAGCACGAAGAGCCGTGTGATAAGAGCGGCTGTCGGGTCCGATTTCTCTCTGGTTGATAACACAGCCGATAGGTCTGTGCAGATACTCAACAGGATCCTCGATCGTTACGATATTGAGGTTTCTTTCTCTGTTGATCTGGTGTATAATAGCTGCGAGCGTCGTAGATTTACCCGAACCTGTAGGACCTGTTACAAGAACAAGACCCTCTTTAAGCTCAAGAATTTTCGCAATAGAAGCAGGAAGATTGAGCTTGTCGAGCTCCGGTGTTTCTTCATTAATAACGCGCATTACAAGCGATGCGCCGTTCCTGGTTCTGAACGCATTTATTCTAAAACGGCTGCAGCCCTCGATAGTAGCGGCACCGTCGACGTCGCAGGTTTCCATGAAGATATCAAAACGCTCTTTATTAAGAACCTGACTGATCATGTATGTAACGTCTTCATCGGTAAGAGGGTCGCCTTCCCAGTATCTCATCTGTCCATGAAGTCTGTATGCAGGACAGTTTCCCGAAGACATATGAATATCCGAGCAGCCTGCTTCAACGGCTTCCTTGACCATTGATATAAAATCCATCTGTAATTTCCCCCATTCAGGTTATATTTGTATAGTAATCGTTTGCATGGTGCAAACATACATTTCATATTAGATTATACCACAATGATTTCCGATTTACAACAATAAATCAAAATAAATGTGACTTTTTTAGTACGATATTTATAATATCAGAGCAAGTCTTCGCTTGCAGCCTCCATCATTGTTTCAAGAGAGATAATACCGCTGATAACATTCATTCTCAGATTTTCTCTCATGGAGATCATACCTTCTTCAACCGCAATCTCGTTTATATCCTCGGTTGCCTTATCCTGCTGAATAGCCTTCTTTATGGCAGGGCTGACCATGAGTATCTCATGAACGGCAAGACGACCCTTATGCCCGCTTCTGTTGCAGCGTTCGCAGCCGCCCTCAGGCGCACGATAGAGCTTGATCTCAATGTTGGTATCATCAATTCCGAGCAGCTCCAACTCACGAGGACCTGCAATATATGGCTCCTTGCAGTTTACACACAAACGGCGAACAAGTCGCTGTGCGATAACTCCGATAACAGTTGACGAAACCATGAACGGCTCAACACCCATATCTACAAGACGGATGATCGAAGACGCAGCGTTATATGTATGCAGTGTGGAGAGAACCAAGTGACCGGTAACAGCGGCAGACGCAGCGATCTCGGCAGTTTCTTTATCTCGGATCTCACCGATCATGATAATATCAGGGTCCTGACGAAGAATTGAACGAAGTGCGCTTGCAAATGTAAGACCTGCTTTTGCGTTGATATCTACCTGATTGATTCCGGGAATGATCATCTCGACAGGGTTCTCAACGGTGATGATGTTGATATCTTCTCTCATTACACCCTTAAGACCTGTGTAAAGCGTCGTTGATTTACCGGAACCTGTAGCGCCTGTAACAAGGATAATACCTCTGTTCTGCATAAGAAGCTTATCGAATTTTTCAAGGTTCTCCGGAAGGAATCCGATTGCGGATTTCTCCATTTTAAGACCGATAGCGGTCGTGATACGGGCGCAGACCTTCTCGCCGAATACAACGGGAAGAATAGAAATACGCATATCTACTTCAGTTTTTCCTACACGATAGTTGATACGGCCGTCCTGCGGAATTCTCTTCTCGGCAATGTTCATGCCGCCGATGAACTTGATACGCGATGTAACCGACGGCGCAAGCTGTGCGCTTGTTTCCATGTATTTCTGGAGCTTACCGTCGATACGGAAACGAATAAGCATCGTTTCTTCCATCGGTTCTATATGAATATCGGAAGTCTTGAGACGAACAGCTTCTTCGATCATGTTGTTAACAAAACGAATAATAGGCTGATCGTCTGCTGCGGCGTTTGCTGCAGCGATATCCTCTTCCTTTGCCTGACTTGCCTGACCCTGGATAAACTCTCTCGCCTCATCGTAAGCTTTCTTCGAAGCATAAAGTGCCTGATGTGCCTTAGAAATCTGTGACGGTGCTGCAATAACTGTCTGCAGCTGCATTTTTGTGGTAGTCTGGATTCTGTTCAGCGATCTGAAGTCAAGAGGATCTGCAACGGCAATAGTCAAAGTCTTATCCACCTGTTCGAGCGGAATAACCATGCACTGCATGGCAACCTCTGCAGAAATAAGATCAGAAAGATCATCCTTGAGCTCGATTTCGTCAAGATCCACATAAGGTATAGCGAACTGCTTGGAAAGTGCGAAACAAACCTTTTCCTCTTCGCACATTTTTTCCTTTATCAGTATCTCGCCGAGGCGCATATCATTCTGCTTCTGCATACTCAATGCCTGGTCGAGCTGATCGGGAGTAATGGCTCCCATGTTAATAAGAATCTGTCCTATTTTCAGATTACCTCTCATGGTATGTGATCTCCTTTGCAATTTTGATGTTAAATGTTAAATCATCATTCCCCGCTGAATATACGGGGCAATTTATTTATGGCAGAGTCGTCATTGTGAGCAGATTCATATAAACCGAATATATCTGCCCGAAATACGGCTGCATTATTATAACAATGCCCGCCGAACAACACAAATACGGTCCCATCGGCACATAGATTCCTTTCTTGGTCTTTCCCGAGAAGATCAGTATAAGAATATGGATCAATGCTATAAACGACGCAATTACCAATAATAAAATTGAGGCTTTCCAGCCAAACATTATTCCCATAGCTGCAAGCAGCTTCACATCTCCGAATCCAAATCCCGGCCGCTTGAACAAAAGCATAGAAAGCATATCAAGTCCCAGCAAAACTCCTCCGCCGCAAACTCCGCCGATAAGCGGTTCATACCATGTTCCGACAAAGGATCTCACTGTCAGCAGATCCATAACGACCGATGCCACCGACAGTACAAGGACCGCAAGTGTGAATTCATCGGGAATAATCGTATATTTTGCATCTGATGCAGAGATCAGCATCAGAAAAAAGTATAATACAAAAATAACAGGGAGCCTGATCCCGATGCCGTTCGTAAAAATCGTAACTCCGATAAATACCGCAAATACGGCACCCATTATCAGCCCCCAAGACTTTTTAAATCTCTTGCCCGACAGCAGCTCCTCAGACGGTTCTTCATCATAATCACAGAGCCATTTTGCGGGTATTTTGTTCAGTATCCCGCAGCCAAGCGGTCCCAGCATAAACGCCGAAACCGCACAAGCTGCAATAACAGCAATATTAACTAATCCTGACATATTAAATTATACTGCATCAGTTTCTGTTTCTGTCACAGTTTCTTCGATCTCAACACGCTCATTTTCGTTGTAGTAGTAGAGATAGATAGTCATATCAACTTTAAGGTCGCCTTCTTTTGCGGTGTAGTGTTCACCGATCTCCTCCTCGTTTTCCAAGGTGGTAGCAGAAAGTGTTTTTACATAGAAGCACCCTATAGATTCCTCTTCTATTCCCTTTAATACATCAATAAGCGTTTCTTCGCTGCAATAGCCGCTGATCGTGATCTGCTGATAGTACAAGGGAGCGCCTGTAAAGCTAACAGCCCCATTAGGATCCTTTTGACCCTCCTCTTTATTAAACGAATTTACAAAGAAGTCTGTTTCTTTGAGCCTTGCCTCTATCTCATTGAGAGAAGAGCTTGCGTCTACAAACATTTCCTTACGGAATTCATCCCATTGCTGCTGAAGATCATTTATGTTCTTCTCAATGGACGCCTGATTAGCAATCGCTTCTTCATACATATTAATCTCTTCAACAGCAGCTTCGTGATCTGCGTCCATCTGAGGCTTTTTGTTCTTATACGGCATATATACTGCAGGAACAAACACTATACCGGCAAGAAGCACAATAGCGATCGCCACTGCTGCGCCCGGTATCTTATTATTTTTCTTAGCCATTTTTTATTCCCCCTTAGCCGAATCGATCATTTCATCAAAGTTTGTGCCTCTGCTTATGTCAGTGCCCAGTCCTGAACCGTCATCGGCAGCTTCTGCATCGTTATCACCGAGACCCACGATCTCAAAGGTATGAGTCACGTCATACACCTTATCTGTAGCGTTGGCAAAGTAATTCATGCCTTCCTTAATATCAAAGAATCCGTTTTCTCTGATCTCATCCTGAAGATCAACATACTCTTCGATGCTCTTTACCTGGAATGTTGTTTCGATGGTATTATCATCGCTGTTTACAATATATTTCTGCACATACTCAACCTTCTCGGTAAACTGCTCATAGATCTGAGACATTGTATCGCAAACATAAGCGTTCGGCGACGGAAGAGCTTTTTTGTCCTCTTCCATATGGTCAATATTATACTGCAGATCCTCCTGGTCTTTGAGCAACTGCTTGATCTCGTCATATCTGCTCGATGCAAGCTTATCCTTGTCATTCTGTGCCCGCACATCAAGGCCCCATGATTTCAGTCCGATGAATGCCATAAGACCTACGGCAACAACGACTACACCTACTGCGACCATGTTGACAAGTCCTGCATTGACTGAACCGAGGTCAACCTTCTGACCACCGGTGATAACAGCCAGGTTGTTTTCGCTTGCGGAACCGCTGTTTACAAGGTAAAGATATGTATAGAAGCATGCTGTCTTGTAACCTGCTTCGTCAGCTTCCTTTGTGATAAGAGGAACGTTTGTAAGCGACGTAAACGAATCCGAGATAAGATTGATCTCGTCTGCTGCAACGTTGATCGTTCTTACGTGCTTGAGTACGCCCGGAATGTATGCTGCAAAGTCGCTGACATAGATCCTGTCAAGCTCAATCCTGCAGCTGAGAAGTACCATTCTGAGGTTTCTTACTATCTCGTTTGAAATGTTGTCAAACATCTGACGCATTTCACGTCCTGCCTGTGTGGAGTTACACTTGTCGGAAATACCTACACCGTACTTTCTGATAACCTCGAACGCCTCCTCGAGAGAACAGTTCTGATCGTTTGCAAATGTATTGACAATATCACCGAGCGGCAGATCAAATGAATGAACATACACCGGTGTGCCGTTCTGCATTACGAGCAATCTTGCCGAACAGTAATCCAAACTGATCAAAGCTACAGACGTATCGTGACTGTATATTCCGGTCTGTGCCATCTTTATCATGCTTACGGTCGGAGGGATAAGCTTCCAAAGATTAAGCGACTGCTCTCTGAATGCGGATTTAAGCTCTTCAACATATGATTTCGGCATGATGTATACATTGGCGCTCAGCTGAGCCGTTTCCTCTGCCTTCTGATAACCCGAGCCATACTCGCAGTTGATCATTGAGTAATTGCTTATATCATCGTTAATAAGCGCCTTTGCTTCGTTCTGCGCAAAGATCTTGAGGAACTTCTCCTTTGCAGGCGTATGCTGATACTCCTGGCTTATTACCTGATCTCCTTCAGCACAGAGAATAACGTCTTTGATGTCGATCTTCGCATTGCGCATCGCCATTTTTATGACATTTGCAAAATCTCTCGGGAAATTCCAAGCCTGACCCTTCAGGTTCTCCGGCAGGAAAACAACGAGAGGCTCTTTGAATGTTACCTCGCTATCAGGTTTTTTTGCATTACGATCGCTGCCGCTGCTGACAAACGCCTTGCCCGATTCAGCGGGAGTAATGGAAACATAATACTTTGATACCTGTACAATTACATATTTCATTTTGTGACTGCACCACCCTAATAAAAAATTCCGACCAAGTTTAGTGATTAATTCGAATTTTCTATTCGAATTAATCACGCTATGATACGTTATAATTATACAATAGATAAGGTGCTGTTTTCAATGCAAATAATTGTACAAATTATGTGTAAATTTCTGTGCAATATTTCTTTTTTCCCTTCACAGAACATGAATAAGCAATTATTTAGTAATTTTACATGAAATAGTCTGTTGTAAGTACCCTTTTATTTGCCTTTTGATTTTTGTAATCAAATTTAGATAACAGACACATTTTTAGTATTATATGACTAAAATTAAAATCTATAACACAATATCGATTAGTAACTTCAACATCTATATCGAAAGTCTAATGAACTTTGCGGTTCATGTATTGAATTTTAAAAACGATTTTGATATAATCACATTGGTTGGAAAGGTATATATTATATCATTAATACTCAAGAGCACCAAAGCGTGCAACAAGGAGGTTATTTCTATGAAAAGGCCGGTAAAAAACAGTAAAAAAGGCTTCACAATGGTTGAGCTTATAATTGTTATCGCAGTGCTTGCGATTCTGGCGGCGATAGCTGTTCCGATCATCGGTACTGTCATCAAGTCATCACAGCTGAGCGCATTGGAGAGCGATTCTGCCACTGTTGAAACAATGCTTTCGACAGCGCTGATGGAGTATGAGGCAGGCAATACTCACGCAACATACAACAACGCTCCTCCCTCCGCAAATACAAAGATCAGCGACATACTAATCGAAAACAACATCGGCGATCTGGAGTTTCAGCGCATGATCGGCGGTAAAATGTATTATATGACATGGACCGATCACGGACTTGAGATCACAAACAGTCCGACAAATGCGATAAATAACAACATGACTCTGTATGATCTGAAAACTGCTTAACAGAATATTTTTTTTAAAAAAACAGACCGCTCTTCATTAACGAAGGGTGGTCTGTTTGTTATTCACTCACTGAAGTAATCATTAGTAAGATAATAATTCACCTTACATTATTTCCGCCTTATTTTGCAATATTTGAATTTTACAAATCCGGGGCAAAAGGTATTGTCGAATCTGACAAAATCAAGGTATCACGATTGTGAACTCCACCTCCACGCCCTTTACTTTTTTTGCCGTCATTTTTGTAACACATATCGAATGAGTGTCGTTCTCCTGTATAAGTGTCAGGGAATCTTTGTAAACACTATCCGGGGAACGGAAGATCAGATAAAAAGCCTTGTCAGGCGGACTCTCTATCTTAAAATCCTGCACCTTTCCGTTCTCCTCCTCCGCTTTCAGCGAGTCGAATTCACTCTTTGAAAGCTGAACCTCTTTACTTCCGTCTGTACCCGAAACATATCTTACCTCTGCGATTATTGCAAGCTCGTTTTCGTACTTTGCGGTTATCTCATCCTCTTCGTCCTCGAAACCGTAAACAGTGTTCCCGATTTTGTACAAATCTCTGTCGAGCATATTGTAAAGCGGAAAAATATAATCGCGTCTGCCTTCCGGGTATCTGAAGATTGCTCACGGTCTTTCGGGAGCATTATCGGTGTCGGCATTAAGCTTCTCGAACGGCACAAGCTTCCGTCCCCTGTACATAGTATAATATGAACCGTCATCGTCCTTAACGGCATTAAGCGTTATATAATCGCTCGTTTGTTCGTCTTCGGCGTTGCTGTACTTCCCGATCGACGTGCCGATCTGAATTACCATATAGATCGGTATCAACACAAGCACAACTCCGACTGCAAGCCCGACTGCACCGAGTGCTTTCTTCTTCCCATTTACCTTCCCCGCCAAGGTCATTACTCCACCGATCAGGAGCTTTATCCCGATCGAAAACAAGATCAGAATTACCGCCAGTATTGTAAAGCCTGCAAATGCCATAATGTCCCCCAAAAAAATAATCGTTGGTAGTATAATAATTTATTATATAATATTTTTCCTTTATATTTCAATATTAGGATTTTACAAATCAGTCTGCCATATTTTGTTGACACTGTACATTAAGGAACCACTGATTAAAGAAACCCGGCTGTCCTCTCCGAACAGCCGAGAATCGTTGGTTATAATTGAGAGAAAACCTCTCCAAGGCCTTTGTTGATCACAATATCAGCGTACGAATCAAAGGGAGTAACAGATTTATTGATAAGAACTATCTTTCCTCCCCTGAAATAGCTGATATAGCTGCTTGCAGGGTACACCGAGAGGGATGTGCCGCCTATGATCAGCAGATCTCCGTCTGTCAATGCCTTGATCGCACCTCTCACGACCTTATCGTCAAGTGGTTCTTCATACAACACGACATCGGGCTTGATCAGTCCGCCGCACTCGCAGCGAGGCAGTCCTTCGGTATCAAAAACTGCGTGAGCGTCATGAAAGCGTTTGCACTTCAGGCAGTAATTTCTAAGCACGCTTCCGTGAAGCTCATAGACCTTCTTCGACCCTGCCTTCTGATGGAGTCCGTCTATATTCTGAGTAATAACAGCCGACAGCCTGCCGCTCTTTTCAAGCTCGGCGAGCTTATAGTGTGTGATATTCGGCTCATATTTCAAAGAATTGAGCTTATCCCTGTAAAACTTATAGAACTCCTCTGTTTTTGAAAAGAAGAACGTTCTGCTGAGTATCTCCTCGGGCGGATAATCATACTTCATATTGTACAACCCGTCCTTGCTTCTGAAATCCGGGATACCGCTTTCGGTAGAAACTCCCGCTCCGCCGAAAAACACTATCCTTTTGCTTTTCTGCACAAGCTCTTTAAGCTGAGCTATTTTACCGTCCATGTAGCCTCCTCCTCTATATCAAAAATATAATCATATGCTACTTTAGAAATGTCGGCAATAGCGTCGATGGGTATCTGATAATCCCCCACTCCGTCCGCCATTACGGATATGATATAAGGGTATTTTGTATAAACTATCGCCGTATCGTTCTGCACATCGTCAAGCTCGCCTGTTTTGTTAGCGGTGCGTACATTTGACGGCACACCTGCGGGAATTTTGAGCTTTCTGTCCTGCTCGGCGAGCAGCTTGAGCATTTCCTTTGAGTTCTCAAGCTTCCCGTTATAGATCATCAGCATGAATTTTGCCGTATCCTCGGTAGTGGTGAGGTTGTCGCTGTAAATATTGTCCATATTCATCAGCCGCTCCATCGTGGTATTCTTGAAGCCGTTTCTCTCACAGAATTGCGTGACCTTATTCATTCCCTGAACATAATCGCCTCTGCCCAGCATACTCACAAGCAGATCGGCGCAGTCGTTGTCACTGATAACGATCATATCACGGATCAAGCCGTCCAGATCATAACCTGCATATTCCTTCGTCAACTCGTCGTACTCCTCATACACAGCGCCCATGACAAACACCTTTATGACGCTTGCCGCCTGCATTTTCTTCTGATTGATACTAAGCACGTCGCCCGTTCTGGGGATCGTGATATACACCGACCAATCTCCGCCGACACTTTCCTTTACGTCAGCGATTATCTTTTCGATCTCGGGCTGAAGGTCATCAAGCGATATTTTCAATTCATCGGACGCGGCAGTATCCATTGTTGCGACAATGTCTTCAGGTTCGCTTGAAACCTCCTCGTTATCGGAACGATGACTGACTGCAAATATCACGGCGCCGACCGACACGACCGCAAGCAAGGCAAGAACTCCGATAAGCACATTGACAATTATTATCTTCTTTTTTTTGTTCACATAAACAACCCCTTTTGCAGTATCTTACTCAGATGCTTTCCCGGTTTGTTCTTCCCTTTGGAATTTTTCGACCTGCATCATAACAGCGCATTCTATGCGTTTCTTGAACAGCTTGCAGCCGTAATCATACACCCCCGTGATCGAACCTGTCGCATGATAAGAATTAGCTGCGCAGCCGCCGCTGCAATATAACTTTGCCCAGCAGTCACGGCACTCGGGTCTTGCATAGGCATTGCACAGCTTGAACTCGTTACGCACATCATTGTTTGTAACGCCGTCCCATATGTTTCCCAACCTGTACTTCTCGTCGCCAACAAACTGATGACACGGGAAAAGCTCTCCCCACGGTGTCACAGCCATATATTCGGTACCCGATCCGCAGCCCGATATTCTTTTGTATATACACGGTCCCGCCTTCAGATCGACCATATAGTGATAGAACGTGAAGCCTCTGCCCTCTTTATCTCTCTTTATCATTTCCTTTGCAAGCACCTCGTACTGATCGAAGAGTATGGGCAGATCGGCCTCGGTGAGCGCATAGGGATCATCGGGTTTACAGACAACAGGCTCCATTGATAATTCCGTAAAGCCCATATCTGCCATATGGAAAATATCATTTGTAAAGTCGGTATTATTATGGGTAAAAGTCCCCCTCATATAATAACCTTTGCTTCCTCTTTTCTCGACAAACCTTTTGAAATTCGGTACGATAGTATCGTAGCTGCCCTTGCCGTTCACGGTCTTTCGGAGATTGTCGTGTATCTCCTTTCTGCCGTCCAGGCTAAGCACAACATTGTGCATTTCTTTATTCGCAAAATCCGTAACTTCGTCATTGAGCAGAACTCCGTTTGTGGTGAGTGTAAAACGAAATCTCTTATTATGAGTTTTTTCAAGCTCTCTTCCGTACCTGACTATTTCCTTTACTACCTCCCAGTTCATCAGCGGTTCGCCGCCGAAAAAGTCAACCTCGAGATTTTTCCTTGTACCCGAATTTTCAATAAGGAAATCGAGTGCCCTTTTGCCCACTTCAAGCGGCATGAGCGCTCTGTCGCCGTGATATTTGCCCTGGCTTGCAAAGCAGTATTCGCAGTTAAGGTTGCATGTATGCGCAACGTGCAGACACAAAGCCTTTATAACGGTATTTCTGTTTTTGAAATCAAACGCTCTGTCGGCATATATATCTTCGGTATAAAGCTTGCCGTAATGCCTGAGCTGCTCTATGTCTTCAAACAGCTCGTCAAGTTCCTCGCTCGTTACGTCCTCACGATCGGAATATTTTTCCAGGATAAAGCTCTTGACTTCGTCCTTAGCGTGATCCTCATACATACTTATAACATCGAACGCTACCTCGTCTACGGCATGGACACTGCCGCTGTATGCGTCGATAATAATGTTGTATCCGTTCATTTTATAACAATGCAGCATAATATTCCTCCGTTTATAAAAAAGAAAAGCCGTTTATGATCTAAACGGCTAAGATACAGCCGCAAGCAAGCTCACGGCTGTACAATTAATCTTCCTGTGAATTACTTCTCACTCATGCACTTTTCACACTGCTGGTTAGCAACACCGCAGGATGTTTTGCACGCCGACTGACAAGAAGTCTGGCATTCACCGCAGCCGCCTGTCTCAACACTCTTCTTCAGGTCACGAGTTTCAATAGTCTGAATTCTTTTCATAAACGGATAACCTCCTTTATATTTTAACATTTTCAGTTTATCACAAATCGACTGTATTGTCAACGGATTTATTTAAGGAGGCACTGATTAAATTGAGCGCCGAAGTTGCGCCGTCAGATTTTTAGGCAAATTGTGCGAAAAATCCGCAGGAATACTGACGTATTTCAAGGATTTTGAGTG
>OMYH01000132.1 GCA_900315255.1 uncultured Eubacteriales bacterium
GATGAAAGCCTACCACGCTTGGAGATCAAACAACGAGAACGAAACCGAGGAGTTTGAGTTCAACGACTTCACTTGGGAAACGGAGACTAAGGACTTCATCGACACGCTCCGCAAGGCAGGAATCGAAACGATGATCATTACGAACGCAAGCACAGCGTTGCTTGAGAACCTTCATACCTACGCTGCCGAAGGCTGCACGCTCGAAGGACTCTGCACAGTCAAGAGAAAAACGATCTGGGGAACGGACGAAGAAATTCCGGGGATCAGGCTCAGAATAAACTGAGACGCCCTGCGGAGAACGGAGCACTGCCGAGCGGCGGTGCTTTTCTCGTTACCGAAGTTTGATTATATCAACAAAAATAATGTATTTCTTTGTTGAAGATACAGCTTGCTATATTTCGGAACTTGATTTAATATGTACACGAAAACAAACGAAAGGGGCAGGCAGCCATGACAAGATTTGAAAGAGATTTGAAGGACGCACTCGAGGGCAACGAGATCGAGGTGCTGGAGCGCCGCAAAGCAGAGCTCGACCGCATTTACAAAGAAGGAAAATGCTGCAGAAACGAGTTCCGCTTACAGTGCCTTGCACAGGATTATGTCAGACTCAAAAGAGAGTATGATGAGATCGACAGCCACTTCTGATAACGAAAAAACGGAGACGCTGCCTATAAAACGGCGGCGTTTTTCGTGATGAATACTACACAAAAATGATTTATATCATTGTCGGTTTTACACCTTGCTATATCGAGCCGATCATTGTAATATGTAGTCAGCCGAAGGGCAGAAAACAAAAACAGCGAGGAGCAGCGAAAATGAAAAACAGCGTAATTAAAAGAACGGAAGACTACACAGAGAACACAAAGACATATTACCGCCTGCCGAATTCAACAACAATGGAGTACCTTATGTCGCACCTTAACCACAGCGAGGGGGCGGTTCTCAGAAAAGGCGAAAGAGTTTTCATCACAGACCTTTGCTTGAAAGGCTTTATCACAGGGGTTTATGAGATGACGGAAACGCCCGAGGAAACGGGCTACGGCTACATCGAATGCCGCATGGACTTGATCGCATTGAGCGAGGAGCTTTTCGAGGACTCAGGCACGGCTATAGAGTGGGCACTCAAGCAGAAATAAGAGAAGCCAATCCCAAGCGGAGCTCCTTCGGGAGCTTTTGCTTGTTCACATAAATATTTTGGAGCAGGGTTTAACAGCCTTGCTCCTTTTTCGTGGGGGTGATGATATAAGAAAATTAAAGAAATACACACCGACAAAGTTCATGCTGCCGACATCGCATTACGACAAAGACGAAGCGGACTTTGTTGTAAATTTTATTCAGTCGCTCAGTCATACAAAGGGTGATTTTTTCAAAGAGCCGTTTATCTTGATAGATTGGCAGGAACAGCTTGTGCGTGATATTTTCGGAACACCTGAATCCGCAAAACTCAAAATAATAAGTTGTTATAAAGTCCACATGAATACTAAGTATTTTAGAGTCTTTTGCTGAAAATTTCTCGCACCCATTTGGTGCAAAAAAAATCAACTAAAAAAGAAGCAAAAAACATAGATCTCATGAGATATAATAGTATATTTAGGCGATATGAATTTTGCGGATTCAGGGGAACATTAAAGCCGGACGGCACAAGGCAGTTTACAACCGCCTATGTTGAGATTAGTAAAAAAAGTGGAAAGACTGAGCTTGCAGCCGCAATTGCACTGTATATGCTATGTGCCGATGGGGAGCAAAGAGCCGAGGTTTACGGCTGTGCCGCCGACAGAGATCAAGCATCGTTGGTGTTCGATGTAGCCTGCGATATGGTTCGTTTATCAAAAGCACTAAAGCAATTCTGCGATATAAAACCGAGCCGTAAAACGATACACTTTAATCCTACGAACAGCGTTTATAAAGCGTTATCTGCCGATGTTGCCGGCAAGTCGGGCGTTAATGTATCTGCCCTTATTTTCGATGAACTCTGGGTGCAGAAAGACAGAAAGTTTTTCGATATGATGACAAAGGGTACATCGGACCATTCTATTTGTTATGAGCTGCACCAAAAAGCAAAGGATATTATCGAGGGGCGCAAAGTCGATCCTACTTTTTATCCCGTTATTTACGGTGCAGAGGACGATGACGACTGGACTGACGAGGCAGTTTGGGCGAAAGCGAATCCGTCATTAAATATCACGATAGACATTGAAAAAGTACGAGCTGCCTGTGAATCGGCAAAAATGATGCCAAACGAAGAAAATGCTTTCCGTCAGCTTCGGCTTAATCAGTGGGTAAAGCAGACTGTCCGCTGGATGCCGATGGAGAAATGGGATCTGTGTGCTTTCCCTGTAAATGAACAATCTCTCGAAGGTAGGGTCTGCTACGGCGGTCTCGATCTTTCTTCTACCACAGACCTTACGGCTTTTGTTCTCGTATTTCCGCCGGAAGATGAGGACGACAAATACGTTGTGCTTCCGTACTTTTGGTTGCCCGAAGAAACGCTCGATTTGAGAGTTCGCCGAGATCATGTTCCTTACGATCTGTGGGAGCGACAAGGATTTATACAGACTACCGAGGGCAATGTCGTACACTACGGATACATCGAAAAATTTATAGAGGAGCTTGGCACGAATGTTCCTTTCGGGCAGGGATATTCATCAATGTCACCGCCAACAAAGGAGCTTATGAAGCTCGTACTCGAAAAGAAAATCGCTCACGGCGGACATCCTGTTCTGCGATGGAATGTTGATAATATCAGTATTCGCACTGATCCTGCCGGAAACATCAAAGCCGACAAGGAAAAATCCACGGAGAAAATCGATGGAGCTATTGCAACGATAATGGCACTTGACAGAGCTATTCGATGTGGTAACGATGAGGGCGGCAGCGTTTATGATGAAAGAGGGATTTTACTCATTTGAACGAAAAGGAGATCACAAAATGAACATTTTATCAGGCTTATTCAAGTCAAGAGACCGACCGAAAAACGCAACAAGCGGCAGTGCATTCCGCTTTTATCTCGGCAACAGCACAGCTGGAAAAAACGTAAGTGAACGCTCCGCAATGCAGATGACTGCTGTATATGCCTGCGTCAGAGTTTTATCGGAAGCTGTCGCAGGGCTGCCGTTGCATCTGTATAAAAACACCGATAAAGGCAGCAAGGAAAAAGCAATAGATCACCCGTTATACTTTTTGCTCCATGATGAGCCGAATCCCGAAATGTGCTCATTCGTTTTCAGAGAAACGATGATGACGCACCTTCTATTATGGGGTAATGCTTATGCTCAAATTATCCGAAATGGCAAGGGCGAAGTAATGGCGATCTATCCGCTTATGCCGAGCAGAATGACGGTTGACCGCAACGAAAAAGGCGAATTGTACTATCAATATCAGCTTAGTCGAGATGATGCTCAGACGATGAAGGGGTCATCTGTCATATTAAAGCCGTTTGATGTGCTGCATATTCCGGGCTTAGGATTTGACGGATTGGTCGGATATTCTCCGATAGCGATGGCGAAAAATGCGATAGGACTTTCGATTGCAACGGAGGAATACGGCAGTAAATTCTTCGCCAACGGTGCGACTCCGGGCGGCGTGCTTGAACATCCGGGAACGCTCAAAAATCCTGCTCGTGTTCGTGAAAGTTGGAATCAGGCTTTCGGCGGCAGTGCA
>OMYH01000029.1 GCA_900315255.1 uncultured Eubacteriales bacterium
CAGCAGTGACGATTCCTGGTCCAGCAGCGACGATTCCTGGTCCAGCAGCGACTGGGACTCCTGGGATTCCTGGGACAGCGGAAGTTCCTGGGACAGCGGAAGCTCCTGGGACGACGGAGGTTATTACGGGGGCGGCGGCTACTACCTCTTTGCAGCTCAGTATGCAGATCAGACATACAACGCAAAGATGAAGAATAAAGACCTTCCGTTCTGCGTTATAGGCGGCTATACCAAACCGCTGAACGTCCTTGATACGACCAATGTTACATCGCTTCTGACCTTGAGCGATCAGAGTACGATATTATATGCTTCCGAAACTGCAGACGAACCGGTCAGCGATCCCGTTTCATCGCCGAATCTTGTGATAGGAGCTATCGCAAAGAAGGGTACGACCGCATCCGACGATACCGACAGCTCAGCATCCGAAACCAAGGAGTCACATATCGTGGTTATCGGCTCAAGCGTCGCTATGAGCGAAACGCTGCTTAAATCAAACGTATACGGAAACTCAACTTATATTCTTTCTGCATTCAACACGCTTGTCAACAGAGAAGATGTAGGCGTATCTATCGAGGCAAAATCTCTGGAGAATCCTGCCCTCGGAATAACATCTGCGCAGATATTTACTCTTGGTACGATCTTTATTATAGCGATCCCCGTGGGTGTGCTGATAGCAGGCATAGTGATATTTGTCAAACGCCGCAATATGTAAGGAGCAGAAATATGAAAAAGACTACGAAAACACTGATAATCGCTGTAACAGCGGTAGCGCTGCTGGTCGGAGCTTTTCTGCTGGTGTACTTCCTGGTACCCGACAACAAAGCAGAGGATACGTCTTCCGGACAGCTTTTGTCCGATGAGAACAACTCCTTACTTTCAGAGCATGAGCATGTTCATCTTGTTTCTCATATCCCTGCTGAAATAAAGAGCATGGAGGTAGAGAACGAATCCGGAAAATACACACTGCTTTCCGAAACACCGAAAATAGAAACTACTGCGTCTGACGGTACGGCGTCTTATATGACCGACGCTACCGTTTACACACTGGTAGGCTTTGAGGACATGGATCTGCTGACAGGCTCTCCCGATACACTTGCAAACGACTGCGCAAGCATTACGGCTTCAAAGAAGGTCAACGACGGTTCTGCAAAAGCAGATTTCGGCTTTGACAAACCGAGAGCGACCGTCAAGGTCGAATATACCGACGGCGACAAGGTCACGGTTTATGTTGGAAATGACGCAGATGACAATAAGGGCGCTTATCTTATGCTCGAAGGCGATGAGAATGTCTATCTTGTAGATTCCGAATCTGTTGACGGCTTCCTGATGGGCGCTATGGATATGCTTTCTACCGAGATAGGTTTTTCCGCAAATGATGACAGCGGCAACGTGTTCAGTAAGATGGTATTCGGCGGCAGCCTGTTCGGAGAAGATGTTGTTCTCGATTATTCCGATTATGAGGCATTCTCCGCAACCTATATGATAACATCTCCCGACAGCACGATCGCCAATGAAGAAACAGTGTCTTATATGGTCAATAACGTCCGCAACCTTACTGCCGAAAAGGTTATCGCTGTTTCGCCCGATGACGAAAAGATCAAGTCATACGGTCTGGACGACCCGTATGTAACAGTAGAGGCGGAGTATCCCGATTTGACTGTCAGCTACAAAGCAACAAAGCCTGATGATGAAGGTATGTTTTACCTGCTTAGCGGCGGAATTGTATATCAGATGGATAAAAACGCCGTTCCGTGGATAAACTACAGTTATGATCAGCTTATCCCTGCATCGGTGATGAGTCCGAAATATGTCAACGTGAACAAGGTCACTGTTGAGGCAGACGGAAAAACATATGAATTCGATATCGAAAGGGAAACTGCCGTTTCTTATAATGCCGATTCGGATACAGATGTTGAAAATACCGTTACAACAGTTACCTGCGGCGGCAAGACTGTTTCCGAGGAGATATTCAATATCTATTTCCAGAACCTTACCTCTGCAAAGAGGAGCGATATGACCGCAGATATGCCCGAGGGCAAGAAGGAGCTTCTGAAGATAACATATGAGTTCAGCGACGGCAAGACAGGCACGGCTGTATATTTCGAGGGGGAAAACCGCAAGTGTGCAGTTGTTGTGAACGATACTCTTGCAAGCACTGCTTTTGAGTCTTATGTTGCAAAAATTATCGAAGATACAAAGCTTGTATCGGAGAACAAGTCGGTTGACAGTGTCTATTGATAAGATAGATTTGTTCAGTTTATATTTTATTTTGGGGAGAACCGATCCTGTTGGTTCTCTCCTTTTGTATGTTCTGTGATAAAAGATGTGGCGAAAACGGACATTTTAGATTTTTGCAGACTCATTTCAGAAAAATGCGGCTGAATTAACAAAAAATTAATGACAAGAAAAGCGATATATAGTATAATTATGTGGTACGATGGGGTTATTATTATAAAACAGAATGGAGTGAGCGTTATGCAGAATCCTTTTTTGAACAGGGTAGATGATCCGAATAAATCCGATTATCTCACGAGTGTATGTTCAATAAACAGAATACGCCTCCGCAAGCTGCCGTTATACGGCATAGATGACAGCATAGAGGGTCTTACAGTAAAGGAATTTTTCAGCACAAAATTAGTCATAGAAGAGATAAAGAAATATCATAAAAGACTTGACATAAATCTTGACAAATATGAAGAAAAGAAGCTGCCGAAAATTCTCTCGGATAGATTAGACAGCTCCGACAAAGAAGCGGCAAAGACCGCCAAGATGATCACGACGAAATTCGGGCTGCGTCTGGGTCTGCTGTTTCTTGCCTTGAAAAGCGGACAGAAGGAGAACAGAGAAGCCAGAGAGGACTGGACCTATAAGCACTGGGAGTATTGGAAGCAGATAAGCGATATTATTCTTGTGGGCGGACTTGCAAACGGAAGATTCGGCGAAGAACTGAAAAGCTGTATCAAATATGTTTTTTCCGCTGCGGGAGTGATTCCGTACAATATTATTCTTTATGATAATGCCTCCGATGTCGGTGTGCTCGGGTGCACTACACAGATATCGTCAAAAAACGGCGTAAATATCGTCATGGATTTCGGGCAGACGAACATCAAAAGGTGTTTTGTCACAAAGAGCAGGGGAGAGATCACCGACATAAAAACACTCGAACCGTATCCGTCCAGGTATATGGATTGGGTAATGCCTGATGAATCCGAAAAGCTTCGGCAGGCGAAGAAGCTTCATCAGTATCTGCTGAAAGCGATCGAAGATACTTACAATACAGCGAAGGCGCTCACCAATACCGAACCGAACAGCGAGATCGTGATAAGCATTGCAAGCTACACAATAGACGGCGCTCTCAATGCAGACAGAAGCGGCTATGCAAAGCTGTGTACATTGGGCAAAAACTATGCCGAATGCCTTTGGTGGGAGCTGTCGGGCAGGCTCAGGAAGGACGTAGTCGTGAAGCTCATTCATGACGGTACGGCTATTGCGCTTAATTTCAGTGACAGAAAAAACACAGTTTGTCTGTCGCTCGGGTCGTACCTCGGAGTTGGATTCCCCGAAACAAAGCTTGTGTGGCCGGCGTACTTTAATTAGGAATTTAAGACTGAAGACTTAAAACTGAAAACTTAAAACTGAAGACTTAAAACTGAAGACTTGAAACTGAAAACTTAAAACTTAAAAATGGAGTGGACATCATGGTTTGCTGTGCCATTTGTATTAATTCGGAGCGAAGCGACCCGATAACTCCACACTCCACATTCCACACTCCACACTTCAATAAAGTCTGCCGCGAGTTCAATGTCAGATTAACAACGAACTCCGAACGCGTAACGTCAGCGGACACTGTCCGCCGTGCCATTTTAATAAGTCATTACCCGAAGTAAAGCTTCTGCGCGGGGATAAAGTTCGTCACGGATAAAGTGTGACGGAAACACCAGCAGCCGTGCGGCTGCCCGTATTCGACAAGATATTTATGAATAGTGTGGTATAATATGGGTATTATCAGAGAGGAGTGTACAATATTGACTGTAATAGATTTAAGAGATGATATGTACAAAAGACGTATAGATGTCATAGAGATCGACGACGGTGTGATATATTACGCCGAAGAACTGAAAACTCGAGGCTCGGACAGCGTGTGTATCTATGGATACAGCTTTGAGGAGAACGCAGAACAGCTAATGTCTTGCTTTGTGTTCGATGACTCAGGATATTACCAGCATTATTATATGGGTAAAAACAGCATTATTGTCTTGTTTGAGAATTCGGGCAGCACAGTCTGGGTGGTCAAGATCGACAAACAAACGGGCGACGAGGTATACCGCAAACGTATACCGCTGATAGGCAGCTTTTCCGACTGCGCAGCCATAGATGACGATAATATACTCATCTATACAAAAGCCGATAAAGAACATATGGATATGTTCAACAGGTGCCTTGAAGCTACAAATTGCAGCCTTATCGCAAATCTGTATGACCTCGGAAGGAACGAGAGATTCTTCGTGCGTGACTTTGAAACCGCAATGCTTGTCAGAAATAATATGCAGACGTTTACTGCTAACGGCGAGGAGTGGCTGCTGCTGAATGATTCCTTCGGGAACTCAAAGGAAAAACAAAGGATCGTTCAGAAGCTCGGTGTATCCGATGACGAGCTTGAGGAGAGTATCAGAGTAATATCAAAAAATGCTTTCCTGTCGGGGATAAGGAAAAAAGAGTCCGATACCAAACCACGCAAAATCGTAACGGCAGGCTCTAAGGGCAGCGTTCAGCTTGAATGTGTCTGCGGCGATAATATCCTTATGAGGGCAAGATCGTTCGTGCATGACGCAGAGAGCTATTGCTCCGTGCCGAAATTCGGCGGCAAGATCACAAATATCCTCGATATAAACGGCGAAACCTTCTTCACCGACAGCGATGAGGGAAAAATATATACATTATCTGATGTCGGCGATGAAACCGAGCTTGTCGGCAGGATAAATTCCGATGTTCACCTGTCATATCCGAATAATATCGGCAGACTTATCAAATGTATCGACGATAGATTCGTTATCGGCGAAACAAAGGGTGAAAAGGAATTCATCACCGTTTATGACAGCGAGCTTGATCTTAAGGACGTTTATCAGGCAAGCGGTATGATCAAAGGCAGCGTTCTTGTGCTGTATTGAGTTTATCAATCGAATCATCTTCACCTTTGACAGTGAATTTGCACAAAAACAAGTGCGGGTTTTATGTGTAATATTCCAAAGAAATAGAATCGTTAAATACGATAGTCAAACATAACAAAATAAAAAGGGAAAAATTGTCATTAATTTGTATAAAATATCTTGAAAAAACTATTCGTTAGTGGTATTATATAATTGCATGTATGAAAAATCAGGTTTTTCGTAGTTTTTGATTATATATCTGTTTTGTTTAATAAAAATCGCAGCGAGGAAGGAGAGTGCAGAATTATGATAGACAGCATCGTGCAGGGGCTGCTCGATGATTTCCATTCGGGAAACAGTGCCAGAGCGTATGACCTGTTGGGAGCGCATAAATCCTATATGTTCGGTCAGCTCGGAGTTGTGTTCCGTGTCTGGGCGCCGAATGCGGCGGCAGTGTCGGTTGTGGGCGATTTCAACTTCTGGAATCCCGAAGCCGATCAGATGGGAAAGATCAGCGAAGCCGGTGTTTGGGAGTGCTTTATTCCGAATGTTGTCGGTGAATTTGACAACTATAAATACTGTATAGATACGCAGTGGGGAGAAAGACTCTACAAGAGCGATCCTTATGCTTTTCACTTTGAAACCCGTCCTAACAATGCCTCGAAATTTTATGATATCGAGGGTTACGACTGGGAGGACGACGAGTGGATCGAGAAAAAAAGGATCGAAGCCGAAAAGCTTGATGACGGCAGCGATACGGTTCAGAAGCCCTGCATCTATAACGACAAGCCTGTCAATGTATATGAGGTTCATGCGGGTTCATGGAGAAAGCACGAAACCGGAGATTTTTACAGCTATCGTGAGCTTGCCGATGAGCTTATCCCGTATGCAGCCGAAATGGGTTATACTCACATTGAGTTTCTGCCTCTCACGGAGTACCCGTATGACGGCTCTTGGGGCTATCAGGTAACGGGATATTATGCTCCGACATCACGATACGGTACGCCGCATGACTTTATGTATCTTATCGACAAGGCTCATCAGGCAGGGATTGGAGTGATCCTTGACTGGGTGCCTGCTCACTTCCCGAAGGACGCTCACGGACTTATCCGTTTTGACGGTACGTGCTGCTATGAGTATGAGGACTGGCGGAAGGGCGAGCATAAGGAGTGGGGAACGCTCGTGTATAATTACAGCCGATATGAGGTTGTGAGCTTCCTTATTTCAAGCGCTATGTTCTGGATGGATAAGTATCACATAGACGGCATAAGGGTAGACGCAGTCGCTTCTATGCTTTATCTAGACTATAACCGCAAGGACGGCGAGTGGTGTCCGAATATGTTCGGCGGCAAAGAGAATCTCGAAGCTATGGATTTTATCAGAAAGCTCAACAACACCTGCTCAAGACTGTTCCCCGGCAATATGATGATAGCAGAGGAATCTACCGCATTTCCGATGGTATCACGTCCTACCGATATGGGCGGACTGGGCTTCAGCTTCAAGTGGAACATGGGCTGGATGAACGATATGCTGAGGTATCTGGCATTAGACCCCGTTTATCGTCCTTATCATCACGACAACCTTACATTTTCACTTATATACGCATTCAGCGAGAATTTCATGCTGCCGATAAGTCACGATGAGGTCGTTTACGGCAAATGTTCGCTGATGAATAAAATGCCCGGCGACTATAATCTTAAATTTGCGGGCGTAAAGACCTTTATTGCATATATGATGGCTCACCCGGGCAAAAAGCTGATGTTCATGGGATCCGAGATCGGTCAGTTCGACGAGTGGAATTACGAAAAGCAGCTTGACTGGGAGGTGCTCGATTACGATACACATAAGCAGCTGAAAACCTTCTTCAGAGATATGAATGTTTTTTACAAGGATAATTCCCCTCTGTACGAAATAGATTTCTCGTGGGAGGGCTTCCAGTGGATATGCCACAGCGACTATCAGCGTTCTATCCTGGTGTTCAGACGCATTGACCGCAAGGGAGAGGAGCTTATCTGTGTATGCAACTTCCAGCCGATGCTGAGAGAAGATTACATTATCGGAGTGCCTTTTGCCGGAACGTATGCCGAGGTGTTCAGTACCGATAAGGAGGAGTACGGCGGCAGCGGATTTACAAACGGAACACAGATAAAATCAAAGAAGAAAATGTGTCACGAGCTTGAAAACTCTGTTACTATCACAATTCCGCCTATGTCGGTGATGTATTTCAAATGCGTCAAGAAAACATCTGCAAAGACAAAACCGTCCGAAACAGACGATAAGACAGACACAAAAATAAAGAAGGCTGTCAAGGAGAAGAAGGGCGAAAAGGTCAGGGGCACGGTGAAAGCAAGGGCTGAAAAGTCGGAGAAAGAGCCGAAAGCAGATGCCTCAAAGATCGATAAACCAAAGAAAACAAGCAAAAGGATAAGCAAAAAAACGGCAAAGAGGGACAAGGAAACGTCCGATAAATAAGCAGATAATCGGCAATAAGAAGACGCTGATTTAATCAGTGGTTCTTTACTATACCGGCTATTAATATAGATATTAACCTTAATACAAAATACAAAATACAAAATACTGAATTGATTGGAGGACTTTATTATGCTACCAAAGCAGGAGGTAGTGGCAATGCTCCTTGCAGGAGGACAGGGCAGCAGACTCGGCGTTCTTACAAGAAAAGTCGCAAAGCCTGCCGTACCGTTCGGCGGAAAATACAGAATAATCGACTTTCCCCTCTCTAACTGTGCAAACTCGGGTATAGAGGCAGTCGGCGTTCTTACGCAGTATCAGCCACTTGTACTTAACGACTATCTGGGCAACGGTCAGCCCTGGGATCTTGACAACGACAACGCAGGTGTTCATATACTTTCGCCGTATGAGCAGAAGGACGGAGCAAACTGGTATTCCGGTACGGCTAACGCTATTTATCAGAATATCAACTTTATCGAAAGATACGACCCCGAATATGTGCTTGTTCTGTCGGGTGACCACATCTACAAAATGGATTATTCAAAGATGATCTCTTTCCATGCGGAGCATAACGCCGATTGTACTATCGCAGTTATCGATGTTCCTTTGGAGGAGGCTTCACGCTTCGGTATTATGAATACCAACCCCGACGGCTCGATCTATGAGTTTGAGGAGAAACCCGCACACCCGAAGAGCACGAATGCTTCTATGGGTATCTATGTGTTCAGCTGGGATAAGCTCAAGAAGTACCTTATCATGGATGCGCAGGATCCGAACAGCTCGAATGACTTCGGCAAGAATGTTCTTCCCGCTATGCTTGCAAACGGTGAGAGAATGTTCGCATATGAGTTTGAGGGCTACTGGAAGGACGTAGGAACAATCGACAGCCTGTGGGAGGCTAATATGGATCTGCTCGATCCAAAGACAAAGCTCGATCTCACAGAGAAAAAGAGCAAGATCTATTCACGCAACCCGATGATGCCGCCGCACTTTGTTGCGGACTGCGCAGATATCCAGAACTCGATGATCGCAGATGGCTGCAACGTATACGGTTCGCTCGAATTCTCGATGCTGTTCCACGGCGTTACTGTCAAGAAAGGCGCTGTTATCACAGACTCGATCCTCTTCCCCGGAGTAGTGGTAGAAGAGGGAGCGCAGGTAAGCTATGCTATCGTTGCAGAGGGCACGACTATAGGCAAGAATGCGATAGTCGGATCAAAGCCCGAGGATATGGAGAACCGTGACGACTGGGGCATTGCGGTAATAGGCGAGAACCTCACGGTAGGCGACGGCGCAGTTGTTGCCGCAAAAGAAATGATCGATTCCGACGTACAGGGGGTGAACTAAATGGCAGGAAGAAATATAGTGGGCTTGCTGCTCACAAACTTTCAGGACAGCTATATTCCCGAACTCACAACGCTGAGAACCTTCAGCTCGATCCCGTTCGGAGCTAAATACAGACTGATAGATTTCTCATTATCCAATATGGTGAATTCGGGTATCAGCAAGATAGGCGTGGTTACAAAGAATAACTACCTATCACTTATGGATCATATCGGCTCGGGCAAGGACTATAACCTCTCGAGAAGAAGAGGCGGACTTACATTCCTTCCGCCGTTTGAGAACACAGGTGATAAGTACAATACATTTGTACAGACGATAGACGCAGTGAGAGATTTTATCGACAACTGCTATGAGGATTATCTGCTCGTATCAAGCTCAATGTCGGTCGTTAATATAGATTATCAGCAGATGTTCAACGCTCATCTGAAGAACAATGCCGATATTACTATCTGCTATCACAGAGAGCCTTTAGGCAGCAACAGGAATACGGAAAACATCGTTCTTTCTCTTGACTCAAATCAGAAGGTATCCGAGGTTCTCATTAACCCGAGAAACGTAGATTCGGGCGCTTGTATGGTCAACACTGCGATCATCAGCAAGACCCTGCTGCTTGATATAGTAGACAGCTGCCTGAGCCGCAGCAAGTATGATTTTCCAAGAGATGTCGTACAGCCGAATGTTAAGGAATACAAGGTTTACGGTTATGAGATCAACGGCTACTTTGCAAACATAGATTCCATACAGAGCTACTTCAAGGCAAATATGGATCTTCTTGCTCCCGAGGTAAGGGCGGAGCTTTTCAACATGAGGAACCCGATCTACACAAAGGTAAGAGATGATATGCCCACAAAGTATGGTCTTAACAGCAAGGTCAAGAACTCTCTCATCAGCCCCGGCTGTGTGATCGAGGGCGAGGTCGAGAACAGCATAATCTTCAAGGGCGTACGTATAGAAAAGGGCGCAAAGGTGTCAAACTGCATTATCATGCAGGACTGCGAGATAGGCGCAGACACAACGCTGAATTATGTTGTATGCGACAAGGACGTTGTGGTATCGCCGAAGCGTATGCTTTGCGGAATAGATTCATATCCCGTTTGCATTTCGAAGAAGAGTGTGGTATAATAGATCATATTCTTCGTAGAATCATGTTTAATATAATTGAAAATTGACCAAATCAGGAGGTTATTAAAATGAGAGTATTGTTTTGTACAAGCGAAGCTAAGCCCTTTGCTGCGTCGGGCGGACTTGGCGATGTTGCAGGCTCACTGCCGCAGGCACTTCGTCAGAGAATGGTAGGCTGCAGAGTCGTAATGCCCCTTTACGGCGACATTCCGCAGAGCCTTCGCGACACGATGCATTATATCACAAGCTTTACTGTGCCTGTATCGTGGCGTCATCAGTATTGCGGCGTGTTTGAGGCTCGCTATAACGGAGTTCTCTACTACTTTATTGACAACGAGTATTACTTCAAGCGTAACGGTCTTTACGGCTTCTACGACGACGCTGAGAGATACTGCTTCTTCTCGCGCGCTTGTCTTGAGATGCTTCCGTATGTAGACTTTAAGCCCGACATAATACACTGCAATGACTGGCAGACCTCCCTGGTTCCGACATATTATTATCTGTTCTATTCAAAGAACGGCTGGTATCATGATATCAAGAGTGTGTTCACGATCCACAACATTCAGTATCAGGGCAAGTACGGCTGGGATCTCAACGAGGATATCGTAGGTATTCCCGCACAGGACGGCGCTATTCTCGATCAGGACGGAAAGCTCAACATGATGAAGGGCGCTATCGTTTGCTCAACAAAGGTAACGACAGTATCTCCGAGCTATGCTCTCGAGATCAAAGACCCGTGGTTCAGTCACGGACTTGACACGGCGCTCAATCTGTTCCACTATAAGCTGTGCGGTATCCTCAACGGTATCGACAACGCAAGCTACGATCCTGCTACGGACTATCATCTCTATGCTAATTACACTGCAGATAATCTCTACGGCAAGAATGAGTGTAAGAGAAGACTCCAGGAAAGACTCAATCTCGAAAGAAGAGAGGATATCCCGATCGTCAGCATGGTTTCCCGTCTTGTATCACACAAGGGTCTTGACCTGGTTCGTGACGGTATTGACAATATTCTCCAGAATAACGACTGTCAGTTCGTAATTCTTGGTTCGGGCGACGCAGAGTATGAGGACTTCTTCCGCAATCTCCAGTGGAGATACCCGGGCAGAGTATGCTCATGCTTCGGCTATGTAAACGAGCTTGCAAGGAAGATTTATTCGGGTTCGGATATCTTCCTCATGCCGTCAAAGAGTGAGCCTTGCGGCTTGTCGCAGATGATCGCTCTGCGCTACGGTACAATCCCGGTAGTAAGAGAGGTCGGCGGACTGAAAGACTCTATCCACGACAGTCAGGACGGCTACGGCAACGGCTTCACATTCCGCAACTACGATACATGGGATATGGTAGGAGCGGTCAACCGTGCTATCGGCGGCTACTGGAACAGAGATGGCTGGGTCAAGCTGGTATGGAGAGCTATGAACTCCGACAACAGCTGGGATCGTTCGGCAAGTGATTATATCAATCTCTACAACGACGCGCTCCGTCAGCCCAATCCGTAATAATATATAAAACATACTTAGCGGCACATCTTTATGGTGTGCCGCTTTTTGTGTATGGTTTTAAAACATGTCTGCTTGCAAAAATCCGATTCATGCCTGAATTTGTCAAATAGGTGCTGAATGGGAGAATGTTGCGGATAAAAACAGATCGGCATTTGTTTTTATAACAGAGAAAATAATTATTTTATTCTTTATCTTTGATGGTGTGACGATGATAATGTGTGAATTATTTCACTTTGATTAATTTTTGTAAAATAATTCAATAAATATTGTCAAAATTATTGACATTTATTTGAAATCCATATATAATAAAAATGTAAACATATATTGGTTTATAGTTTGATTGAAGGTGAGTACGATGGCAAATTAATTAGCGTTTGAAGCGTTTGTTTTTTCAAAAGCAGAACGGACGGTTTTATTAATAACAGAACTTGTAAGGAGGCTGATCTTATGTCAATTAAAAAGCTGATTCGGCTTATATGCATTGTACTATGCGTATGTTTGTTCTTACCTTCGTTATTTGCATATGCCGTTGAAGACGACAATTACCGCTACCGTTTTGATCCTAACACTGAAGGCTTCGGATTTGATTCATCAAGTGCTGACAGGGCATTCTTGGCAAAGGTACTTTTAATGGAGGTTTATGGGAAAAGCAAACAGCCGTGTACATTGTGGTTTGCAGATTATGACCGAAGCAGTTTTGGTGATTCGGCTGAAGCGTTGCAGCAGTATAAAGAAAAACTGGCTTCTCAACTGAATATACCGATAGAAGACATACTTAATAACGATTCGGGGATCTGTTATTATATTACCAATATTTCCAAAACCGATTTAGAATGGTTCAAAAAAGAACCGCTGATTGATACAGTTGAATATAATACCGAAAAAGTTTGTACGGTTGATATTCCGGAGTTCAATGAAAAAATAGAATATCTTTTGGAAACATTTGTGCTTGACTGGAAAATACCCGATGATAAAAAAATCCCTGTCGCCATTTGGTACAATGACAACGATTGGGAGGGAAATTACGAAAAGCGTACCAAGGCATTTAATGAACTTATCTCACAGTACAATCAATCCGACTACACAAACACGGAGTGGAATTCGCTTGTCAAGGAGATTGAAACAAAAGTCCGCAGAGAGATAACCATGAAATGCAACGCAGATATGGCTGAAACCTTCGATATTCCCGAAGAGGATATTGTCAGAACCGATTTCGGCAGAAATCTTATCTGGGCTTATCTCGGCAAGAGCGATATTTTGAGACTCGCCGACGATAATTGCGTAACGAGCATTGAATACGAAGAGATGATAGAACCTCAATCGTGGACAGACGATACCTGCATAAGCGATGAGTTACTTCGGATTTTTGACGGTTCGGATAAGAAATACAATGTCGTTATCACAATGAAGGACCGCCCCGAGGATAGTCTGAGCAAAGCGAATTTCTTTAACTGGCTGTACAGCGAACAGAAAAGATCGGAGGAATTTGCGGATATTTACCTCACTTATAACGATACGAAATGTATCGGAAATATTATCTATACCGAGCTTGCGGAAAGTCAGATCCGCGGTTTGGATTGGGTTCACTGTGTAACGGGCAAGATGAGCAGTATTGCGCCCGCAGGCGATCTGACAAAGAATGATATTCCCGAGTGTGTGGAGGGGTTCCCTGACATTGAATATGTTTTTGAAGCTTCGACCTCTCTCAAAATTCAGAGAATGGTTCTCGGTCTTGACACTTATGAATACGATGAACATATGGACGTTGACGGCGACGGGATTCTCACCAATCGTGACGCTATGTACATACTCCGTTCTACGATAAAGCTTGAGCAAATTTCTCCCGAGCTTAAATACAGACTTCAAATGACGCATTTCTTTAACAACATGGATAGTATCACATAATAAAACATAATATAGGCGGTGCGTTTTGTATCTATAATAATTCTTCATCATCCGGTACTGCTGTTGCGTGGAGTACCGACACAGGGTCACAGTATCAGCAGTGGTATTTAGAACCTGTTGCTTATATGAAAGGTGATATTGATTTTAATGGTACGCTGAACTCAACTGATGTTCAAATGATACAAGAATATGTTATCCATAGCAGAACATTTTCTGATGTAGAAAAGTTCTATGCTGATGTAAACGGTGACGGTTCAGTTAATAATGCCGATGCATTATTACTAAACCAGATCATTGGCAGTTAAGAGGAGGTAATGATTATGTTAAGAAAAACTGTAACCATCGTTGTGTCCCTTGTATTGATTATGATTCTCGTTTTGCCTGCACAATTTGCGTATGCGGACGGTGGTGACGATATTTACAGCGGTGCAAGGGCAGAACTGGAGAATATTATTGCCAACACACCCGACGGCGAGAAGATCCCCTGCTATCTTTGGTTTAATGACCTGGACTGGAGCGAAATAGAGAAACAGGCGATGGATTATTATAAAGATATGGATGACAGCATTTCGGAATCCGAAAAGATAAGTAATTATTCTCAGTATTTATCTATTCTGCAGGGCAAGGCGATCAGGGAGTATAATGAGAAAATATTCTCTCAGCTTGGCTTGCCTAAGGAGGATATTATAGATGATGATACGGGAACACCCTGTTATATTATCAATCTCTCAAAGGAAGACATCGCAAGATTGAAAACAGACCCGAATGTTTGGGAAATTTTCTATTACCGTGATGAAGAGGATGTTGCCGATGATGAAACTATTAGCTATAAGATTGATCCTAAACTGATAGAGAGATTGGGAGATGGAGTTAATACATATAAAGTGTTGATTCTCCTTAACTATGAACCGAGCGAGAGTTTAAGTAATGAGCCTTTTGAAGTAAGGTTTGATGATTCTCATTCTTTAACAGAGAAATTTGTTCAGAAATATCTTGCCGATGTTGATTGCAAGTATATTTCAACTGTTATCTTTGCGGAGGTGAAAGGCGACGCAATTAAAGCATTAGCCGATATTCCGGAAGTAGCTTCAATAAAATCAGTCGAGAATCTAACCAAAGAAGACATCCCGGAGTATGTTAGAGAGTTTCCTCGTGAATCAGATATATTTACAGCAACAGATTCTCTTAAAGTGCAGCGTATGGTTCTCGGTCTTGACAAGTATGAGTACAGCGAGGGTTATGACGTTGACGGCGACGGCAAGCTCACCAACCGTGACGCTATGTATATTCTCCGTTCTACGATCCATCTTGAGGATATTTCTCCTGCGTTCAAGTATAAGCATCAGGTGATGAGGTTCTTTAAAAGCTTAGATATCCCCACTCCGTAAAGCTTATTTAGGCGGCACATCATTCCGGTGTGCCGCTTTGCTTTTGGAATATCGGTGCTGCCCCTCGGAATGTGAAAAAAGTAATTGCATTTCACTCATTCGTGTAGTATAATAAGATTAGCTATACAGTACGGAGGGGTTAGATGAAAAAGGTCTTAAAGAAAATCAGCATAATTTTGCCGATCCTTGTGATTCTCACTCTGTGTGTTGTCGGTATATGCTATTTCAACGAGATACGAACTGTGCTGTCGCTCAAACCGATAGAAGGTACTAACCTGTATACAATGGAGTATGTTTCGGATTATAAATTCGATGAGTTTCTGCAAACAGGCGCGTCGAATAATAATGAGTACTATGATTATATAAACAATATGATAAATTCGAAGACAAAGCTCGGCATTGCGAATAATCAGGCGGCGTCCAATGCGTGTACGGCATTCACATTTCGTGATAAGGACGGCGCACGGTATTTGGCAAGAAATTACGACAATAAGGCGAATCCCGTTCTGCTGGTGGTGACAGCGCCGCATAATGCATATAAATCAATATCCGCAGTCAATATGACCTGCATGGGATATAATAACGAGAAGATTCCCGGAAAGTTTGACGTCAATGTTCTTTCAGCACCGTATTTTCCGACGGACGGGGTAAACGAGAAGGGTATCTCCGTGTCTGTTTTGCAGGTCAATTTTGCAAGAAAGCAGAAGTCGGACAACCGTACAACTATAGGGATTTATGCGGCGGCGCGTCTTGTGCTCGATTATGCCGACAGTATAGACAATGCCGCTGCGCTGATAGATAAATATAATCTGTATTTCGATACGGCATTTATGGCGCAGTTCTTTATTGCCGATAAGGACGGCAACAGCGCCCTTATCGAATTTGTCGACGGCAAAATGTATGTTATAAAAAACGAAAACGCTGCTTTTCAGATAGCGTCTAACTTTAACTATATGGAAGAGCAGATAAACAGCGACGGCTATGTAAAATACTATGAGTACAGAAAGTGGCTCAATGCTTCCGATACTACTGCATATGAGAGTAAGTACAGCGGATATGTCAGGTATGACTTCGTGTATGATTCACTCTATAATACGAGCGGCATTATGTCGCAGGACGAGGGCTTTGAGCTGCTTGAAGATGTCGCTTCTCCAACAGAACTGCAGTATGCGGTAATATACAGGCTTGATAACGCCGAGGCAACGATAATTACCGATAATGACTGGGAGAAGAAAACCACGGTTGCCGTGAGATGACGTGTCAGCCGTAAAACAGATGAAACGGAGGGATGTGTGATGGGCAAATTAAGCTTAGTTTTCAAGGTGGCTTGTGTGGCTGCGGTCTGTGCAGCTTCTGCGGGAGGTTCTCTTGCGGTAAGCGCTGAAACCGTCGAGCTTCCTCGTATATATGCAAGCTCCGAAGAAAAAACGCCTGCGAAAAATGAAAAAAAGAATGAAAAAATGGGTCTGCGGCCGTCTGCATATCATGTTCCGGGATCGCTCCTTTCGCTCTCGGGTGCGTCGCTGCCTTCGTCGTACAGGTCCGAAACTACCGAGATCAAAAATCAGGGGGCATATGAAACCTGCTGGGCATTTGCGAATATCTCGGCGCTCGAAACCTTTCTGATCAAGGACGGCAAAGGAAGATATGATCTTGCCGAGAATCACCTGGCGTGGTGGTCGACTGCAGAATATAATTCCGACGGTATCGGCTGGCTGTTTGACGATCTGTATTACGGCGGTTACAGCATGGTCGGAGCAGGCTACCTTGCCTCGTGGCAGGGCGCAAAATATGAGAGTGATTTTCCATATCAGACGTACGGAAACGAAATTCCTTACGATATGGAGAGCGGAGAGATACCGTTTAATGTCACGGGTATAATGTATGTTGCAAACGATATTGAATCCGTCAAGTCGGCTGTGTATAAATATGGTGCAGTAGCGACCTCATATAACAGCAACGACAAATATTATAACTCGGGAAAGACATCTTATTATCAGCCTGACAGCGATTTTTCTTTAGGTCATGCAATAACGATAGTCGGCTGGGACGATTATTATTCTGCCGACAACTTCACCGAAGAACCACCCGGTGACGGAGCCTGGCTCATCAAGAACAGCTGGGGAGATTCTATGTGCGAAGACGGGTATCTGTGGATCTCGTATTACGATGCTATGCTGCTCGACACCAACACCTGGGGCAGTAATGTTGTGATAACCTCGGCGAGGACCAATAAGGGATATGACAGGCTTTACCAGAACGAGATATACGGCGCAACGTGGTATACTTTCCTTATGAATCCCGATGAGAGTGTTGTCGGCGAGGCTACCTTTGTCAATGTGTTTAACTTTGATGACGTACACAAATATCTCCAGAAGGTTATCTTTGAAACAAAAGAAACCGGTGTTACATATACAGCTTATTATATTCCCGTAGTGAACGGTATTCCCGACAGCAACAGGAAAAACTGGCAGAAGCTTGCAAACGGCAAAAGCAGCATATCGGGCTATATCAGTGTAGATACAGGCGGCTTTGAGGTGCCTGCGGGACCCGGAGCGATCGGCGTTACTGTTGACAGCGGCGACAGCATGGGAGGAGCTTCCATGGGTGTTGACGAGTGGCTCTCTGATATGGACGGAAACTATGTGTTCATGCCTGCCGCTATGTGGGGGCATAGCTATGTTATCAACGGCTCTGATGTATATGACCTGATGGAGATCTACGGCTCTTCCAATGACGACATAGGCGGTACTCTGGTGATCAAGGCTGTTGCCTCGGAGCATTGTATAGGTGATGTCACGGGAGACGGAAGGTCATCGACTGCAGACGCTCTGCATATTCTCAGGAATTCGATCGGCATGAAGAAATTTGACGACGAGCAGAAGATCAACGCCGACACCAACTTTGACGGTAAGATATCTGCTGCCGATTCTCTGCGTGTTCAGCGCAAGGCAGTCGGATTGATCTCGGAGTTCTGATAACACAAGAAAAACAAAACGGACAGTATCACAAAAGCGGTACTGTCCATATTATTATTTATCCTACTTCGGCAAGAAGACTCCGACCTCTATAGGTCGGGGATGAATTGCCGTCAGCCCGAAAGGGCTGATAATAGCTTGACATCTAAAAAATATAATGATACGATATAATTGAAAATATAAGATGTCACAAGGGGCATTGAATAAAGCATATAAATTCAGAATATATCCAAATTCCGAGCAAAAAACAATGCTCTCAAAAACCTTTGGCTGTTCACGTTTGATATATAATTACTACCTCGATAAAAGAATAAAGTTGTATGAGGAAGAAAAAATAACATTCGGCTATACAAAATGTGCTAACGATCTGACGGTTTTGAAAAAGGAAAAAGAATTTTTAAAAGAAGTCGACAGCATATCGTTACAACAGTCTTTAAGACACCTTGACACAGCATTTCAAAACTTTTTCAGAGATAAAAAAGTGGGGTTTCCGAAATTTAAGTCAAAGAAAAATCATAATAACAGTTATACAACTGTTTGTGTAAATAACAACATAAAACTTGAATGCGGAACAATCTCACTGCCAAAAATCGGAAGAGTAAAGGTTAGACAACACAGAATTATTCCTGAGAATTATATTTTAAAATCGGTTACGATAAGTCAGACACCGAGTGGAAAATATTATGTGAGTATTCTGTTTGAGTACGAAAATCAAGTGCAGAAAACAGACCCGCAGAAATTCTTAGGTTTGGATTTTTCTATGAGTGAATTGTATGTTGCGAGTGACGGAACTTCGGCAAATTATCCGAGGTTCTATCGTCAAGCACTCAAAAAGCTTGAAAGAGAACAGCGTAAGCTTTCCAAAATGCAAAAAGGCTCAAATAATCGCAATAAACAGCGAATAAAGATTGCAAGACTTCACGAAAAGATTGCTAATCAGAGAAAGGATTTTCTTCACAAG
>OMYH01000043.1 GCA_900315255.1 uncultured Eubacteriales bacterium
GAATAATTTACAATTTTCCTGTAAAATGTAAATTAGGCTACACGGTGTATACAATTTGTATATTAAGCTACAGATCAAGCGTGATCTGCATATATGCAAAAGCTCTTTTTTTTGCTATTATATAGACGTACTCAAGAGAGAAACAAAACAACAAATAAAAGGGGATAATCAAAATGAAAAAGACAGGAACAATAAATAAAAAGGTATTAACAGGAGTTATCGCAGCAGTTTGCGCTGTATCAGTTATATCAACAGGGGCAATCATTGGAGCATCGGCGTTTTCATCGGCAAACAGCAATACTGACACAGCCATTATCGAAAGAAGAACATCAGGCAGCACTTTCACGCTTCCGATGAAAGGTGTTGACTGGAACTACTTCAGTGACAGCCTTGACGTAACGGTTGATTGTGATATCGATTTCAGTTGCAATTTGTGCAACTTCAAGTTTACGGCAATCAGACCGGGTGCGGCAAATATTACGCTTCAGACAAAGAGCACTGACGGTACATGGAGCGACACTCCTATCAGAATTACAGTCGACCGTGATCTGCGTATGAACATTGTGCAGAACGGTAAAGCCGCAGCAGCAGGCAACGATATAAAGTTTACTGTTGATGAAGATGATACAACAACATCATCAACTGCTGCATCCTCTGTTATTTCGGAGAAGTCAACGGCTCAGAATAACAGCCGGGTTGAAACAAATGATAATAAAGATTACTGGCTTGGTGAGTATGCGGGTACTACGCGCAATGAAGCTATAAACCTTGTAGTTCCCAATTACTATGACGGTTGGACTCTTCTCATTGCAGATGAGAGTGTTTATTACGGCGCTGACGCATGGTATATTTCTGTAATCAATGAAAACACAGGCGCAGTAAAGTCTGCCTATGTAATCGGCGATGATTGTTACTTTGTAGAAGACAGCGAAGAGGAAACAGAAGAAACAGAGGAAACAAATATAAATGTAAACAACAGGGAGTATTGGGCGCAGGAATATGCCGACACCACACTTGCTGACGCTGTAGATCTTGCTGCTTCATGTATCGATGATGGATGGGGCTACACATATTCAGAGCAGACCAGATATAATGGCTTTGCAGCATGGGCAATTGTTTTCACCAACTCAGAAGGTGAAGATGTGGTTGTTTTTGTAAACGGCAATGATTGCTATTTGAATTGATCAACAGAGATAAGCAAGAAATATTGACAAGTTGGTCTGCAGAGTTTTGAAAAAATCACCGTCCTACGGAGAGTAGATCTTTGTAGGACGGTTTGTTTTTTAGTATAACGATATTACTATTAGGTACAGTTGTGCAAGGACGGTAATTGATGTGTGTACACGCTTTTACGCAGCCCTATCCCCCGAGCAACGCCGACATTCCATAGTAATAAAGCGGCGTTGCAAACACTGCCATATCGCAGGACAGGAGCGCCCTGCGGATAGGCTCGTTATCATCATTCTGAACGCAGTCACCCTCATATCCACAGGCGATACACCCCGTGCAGGGATTTATATTAAGCATACAAACATTTATCGTCTCTACGCTGTGACCTTTTTCTTCAGCGCCCTTTTTAAAGCTTTCTGCAAGAATACTTGTCGAGCCGTTCACGTTCGGGCTGCCCATCAGAATTACTATTTTCATGCTGCACCTCACTTTTCTTCTATGCCGTTATTTTGATTTGTTTTGGTTAATCTCCTTTTTTGCGAAAGCTCCGCACTCGTGAATCCGACAAAGGCGCAGAATATAAGCATAGCAAGATTTTCAATGATCACGAGCCACTTCGCCTTTGTGTAGTCAAGAAAAGCAAAATGCGATTTGAAAAAGATGTAATTCACGATCCCGCTTTTCAAAAGCAACCAACATCCTACACCTGAAACGGCTGTGAAAGATATTCTGAAAACGAGCAGTTGTTTGCCTTTTAGCTTAGCGACAGCTGTCTTGATGTGAAGTCCGATGTGGATTCCCATAAAGATGAATGACCAATAAGACATCGCAAGGTGCAGACTTCTGGCCGTCATCATACCTATAAATCCGTATAGAAACGGAACAGCGTGACCGCTCATAGCCATTCCCGTAATTGCGGTCAAAGCGATAGACACGAACAACAGTGTATTTACCGAGGTCATTACAATGCGATACGGATTGTATTTTCCCTTGAATACCGAACCGTACCATTTACGGTTTAATAGGTGATGTACGATAAGCAGCAGCGTCATACCTATACCGAGCCATTCGTGGATCACATCGCCCGTAACCTGATACGCCATCAAGAAAAGCAAGAGGGCTGTCAGAACAGCGTCAACAACTCTTTTAATGATAGTGTTCTTTTTTATCTTCGCTTTCATTTCCAACCCTCCGTTTTATTCAACTAAGACTGTTGATCCACGTTCCAAGCTCTTCTTCTGAGATTCCCGCATCAAGTCTATCGCCGTCGAGCCAGTTTCCGCTCCCTGCCTGTGACGCAAGATTGCTGCCGCTTCTGCCGATACCGCTGCCGCCTGAGGTACAGAAAGGTATGACCGTAAGTCCGTTAAAATCGTGAGCTTCCACAAAGGTACTCATAATCCTCGGAGCGTCGCCCCACCATATCGGGTAGCCTATATATACCGTAGAATAACCGTCAAAGCTGATCGTATCATCTAAGATTTCCGGACGGGCATTTTGATCGTTCATCTCAATCGTTGTGCGGCTGTTTTTATCATTCCAGTCAAGATCAGCCGATGTATACGGCTCGGCAGGAACGATCTCAAACAAATCGGCATTCGTTACATCTGCTATTCTTTCCGCAACACCCTTTGTCGTTCCTGTTGCGGAAAAATAGACCACTATCGTATTCTTAACGGAGCCGTCCGTATTTTCAGACGCTCCGGATACGAGCGTCTTATCGTCTATCAAAGCCTTATCTTCACCGGCGACTGATGAATCTGCATCTGTTTTGCTCTGCTGTGTATCTGCCTGCACGCTTGCTTCCGATACAGCTGTATTATTGCTCTGAGTATTTCCGCAGGCGGTCAAACCAAACACACAAAAGAGTGTCAGAATTGTAAAAATGATTCGCTTCATTTGTGTTCTCCTTTATTTCAGCTTGCCGTAATCCTCATCGGAAACAGCCTCACACCGCTCGGTGCTTGTGTCCTCTCCGCTCACCTCAATAGCCAAGTGCGAGAACCAGCTGTCGGGCGCCGCGCCGTGCCAATGCTTTACATTAGCAGGAATGTTGATGACCGTTCCCGGGAGCATTTCTACAGCATCCTTGCCATCTTCCTGATAATATCCCCTGCCGCCTATGCAGATAAGCATCTGACCGCCGCCGCTTTTTGCGTGATGAATATGCCAGTTGTTGCGGCAGGCAGGCTCAAATGTAACATTGAAAATAGGTACCTGCTCTGTCGAAAGAGGTGCAAGATAACTCTGCCCAACGAAATAATCGCCGAAAGGATTCGGCTCGCCGATCGGGAAGAATAATGTATTCTGATATTTGTCCTTGTCGGTGATCTCCGGCGCAGTCTCATTCCAGATATCCTTCGCAAGTCTGAAGACTGCCCAACCTTTAGGCCAACCAACATACATTGTTGCGTGGGTAATGATTGCCGCTATCTCCTCTTTTGTTACACCGTGTGCCTTTGCATTCTTCAAATGATATGCAAGCGAGCTGTCGGTGATACCCGAAGCCATAAGAGAAACCACGGTAATAATGCACTTTGTTTTAACATCAATAGCCTGTTCGTTCCATACCTCGCCGAACAGAACATCATCGTTGAGGTGTGCAAACATAGGTGAAAACTCACCAAGCTGATCTCTGCCTGCTGTTTGAACTATTTTCTCGCTCATAATTTTTCCTCCTGTCACTTCATTTCCTTCTCCCACATACGAACGACGTTAAGCCCGAGACTGTCGGCAACCCTTTCAAGCTCCGATACTTCATCATCGGTAAGCATAATATTTGCAGCCTTTACAGCGTCCTCAACATGACTTGTCTTTGTAACGCCGATAATCGGCAACGTGCCCTTTGCGATCGCCCAAGCAACGGGGATCTGTGCAATACCGACACCGTATTTATCTGCAATTCTGCCGAGCATACCGTTCAGTATTTCAAGCTTGTCAAGTACGGGATTGTATGTCGCTGCTCTTCCTGAGCCTTCGGGCATCGGGTGAGCGGTGTCGTATTTGCCCGAAAGCGCACCCTGTTCAAGCACCATATACGAGAAGAAAATAATATCGTTCTCCTTGCAGTAGTCAAGAATTCCGGAATCCTCGGACGAGCGATTAATAAGGCTGTAATGGTTCTGAACAGCAGAGAGCTTCAACCCGTGAGCCGCAAGGATATCCGCTGCCTGCTTGATCTCCGAAAGATTATGATTCGACACGCCGATAAGCGGCACATTATCCTTTCCCTCAAAGTATTTCGCAAGCTCTGTTGTCCATTTCGGTGCATCCCAGACATTGTGTATCCAGTAAATGTCAAAGCGGTCAAGCTTCATGAGCTTAAGCTGCATTTCAATCATATCATTCATAGCCGTCGGCGACGAACCGTTCACACACTGCGGTGTAAACTTATCCGAAATAAGATAACTGTCTCTCGGCAACTCCTTTACAAAATCTGCGAGCACCTTTTCCGATGTACCCATACCGTAGGCATACGCAGTATCCCAAAGATTCAGTTCGTTTGCCATTGCCGTATCAAATATCGGTCGGAGGGCGTCTGCCGTTAAAGCTCCACCGAATGTTCCGTCATTGCCCCATGCCCACGCGCCGAGGGCGATCTTAGGTAAGTCTTTCATAATAAAATCCTCCGTTTAATTATTTGATTAACTGATCAACTGCACGACACACTCATAAATCATCTCATAAATGCTGTGCAGCTTAAAATTCATTTTTGCTTCATTCATAGCATTCAACTGTTTTTCCGTTGCTACCGAATACGGATAAACACCAAACAGAAACGGGAAGAATACGAATATAAACCGTTCTCTGTCGATTTGCGGAAAGAATTTATAAAGGCTGGCTCCGACCGCATCAAGCGAAGAAGCATAAGCTACCTTGAATTCTGTAAGTCTTTCCGGACGGGAATGTTCTTCCATATCGTAGTGGTTCATAGCAAGCAGCTTCAGAAGCTGTTCATGCTTTTCAAGCGAATGAGCCAGTGCTGATGCAAATTCTTCTACAGACATTTTCTCATTTTTAGCTGCCAGAACGTTCAGCTCAGCTGCCCACAGCTCATATTCCCTCTGCATAAGGGCAAGGAAAATTTCTTCCTTTGTCTGAAAATAATTGTAGATAGACGGTCGGGAAAAACTCGTTTCAACGCTTATCTCTTTGAGCGTAATCTCCTTAAAACTCATTGTTTTGTAGAGCTTTTCACAGGCGTTCACTATCTCCTCACGGCGTGAAGCCGTAAGCTCGGGTGATCCCTTTGGCATTACTTTGCCTCCTTTTTAAAGCTAAGGCACTTGCCGATCACATCGCCCGTCCGAAGATACTGATAGTTCGGGAACTCAAACAGCACAGGCTTTACCTTTGTATAATCCGGCTTGCCCTTTTCATTCAGGCATTTTTCTTCAACATAGGTATTGTCTATTGTGCAGATAAAGCTCTCGAAATTCGGTGTTTTATAAATGTCATCGACGTTGCATTCAAGCGTAAGATTCGACGCTTTGATGATCGGCATACCCATCTCACCAAGCTCATACTCAAAAAGCCCGGACTTGTCGGTTTTTGCTCCTGTCACAGAACCCGATAAATCGACCTTTGGTAACATATCCTCAGTCACCAGATTCACAGACAGTCTTCTGTTCTCCTTGATAAGATGATTGATAAAATGCGACTCGGCAAGGCTCACAAGAATACGGTCATGACCGATAATTCCAATATGTGCAACAAGCGTCCATGTTGGCTTTTCTTCGTTCATCGTGCCGAGCACAGTCACGGGAGAAGGATATAGAGCCAGCTTCGTGTCAATACTTTTTTTCATAAAACAGATCACTCCTTTTATTCTGACATCGTGTCACTAACAATAGCATATCATTATTCTGACACGTTGTCAACACAATAATGCAATTATTTGAAATTTCGGCGTTATGCTTAAAGCTTTGATACGGTATTTTAGCAAAATATATAAACATACCGTGTGCTCCACTATTGTAATTGATATGTGAACATCTGCTCTCTTCACAATAAATTTTCCATATGCTGACAAATTCCATAATGTAACAAAACAACGAGCAGGTCTTGCCTACTCGCCGTTTTTTTCTTTATGAAGCTATATGTATCTCGATATCTGTCACATCCGATCGAATGTAAGAAAGTCAATTATTTCACAGTAGCAGCATCAATAAACGTCACGATCACTTATGGACAGCTCTTGTTCTAATTTTCTATGCGATCTTATTAACAAATTGCTCAGGCGGAATGGTTACAGTTTTGCCATCCCGGGTTTTGACGGAAAGAGTATAGGCAACACCGCATATATTCCCGATAAAGCCAACGTTAAAAGCCCATTTTATTCCGGTTTTCTGTTATAACACACCGTCTGTTCAAGGTATTAGAGATATTATTCAATCTAAGTCACAGTATCTTTCCTGTCACACAGCACCCTGACTCTTTCGGTACCTGTCCATGTACAAGTAAACAAGGTCAGATCACATTCTCCCGAAGTCATTTTATTGATCTCTACGGGATTGAGTCTGTCTGTCAGGATAACTTCATATTTATATGATTTACCTGTTGTATCCGTATAAACAACCTCATCACCCTGTTCAAGCAGATGAATATTTCCGAAATGACTTCTATAATTATGAGCAGCTATGACAAGATCTCCTGTAAGGACCGAACCCGAATACCTGCACGGAGATATATTCAGTTTGTCGTAATTCCAATCAGACATAACAGGCAATTTTAATTCCAACTCCGGAATGGATATATAACCAATGAAAGCATAATTCTCATAATAAAAACAATCATAATCAGATTTGATCGGATCATTGTTTTGAATGGGATCATCATAATTATCGACGGTTGAATCATTATTATCTTTTTCCGAATCAATATAGTCATTCATTTCATTTATTACCGTATCCGTGAATCTTCCTGCATAGAAATCCATAATATGATTATATAAAAAAACCGAGAATGCTGCTGAAACAAACAGTATTCCTGTAATAAAGATCTTTTTTCCTATCGTCATTATTATTTCCTTTTTCTAAAACTGTTATCTCTTTTCATTATTTTTTTCTTGCCTCATAATAAACAATCCCAGTATCATAATAATGATTCCTACCACAAAAAAGAAAACAACTAATAAATTCATTTGTCCCGTCTGAGGTAAATAATCTATATTGGTTGTCGTTTTAATTGCATCAGAATTAGTCAACGGCTCAGAATCAGTATCGACTGTTGGCAAATCATCGGATTCGGACTTCGTAATTTCAAATTTTGGAGCCGAAATTACGTTATTATTGATTGTTCCGTTTATTATTTGAGGAACACTGATTAAAAGCGGTTCAAACGTGATAGTCTCATCGGATGCTTCTGAACGCACAACCAGGTATAAACCGGGAGCTTCGAGCTTAAAGGCTGATGTACCGTTAATGTCTGTTTTTTCTGTTCCTATGTAGTCTCGGTAAGTTACATTTTGAGCAATCTCATTTGCCTTCATTCTCATACCGGAGGAAGTTAGCTCTGCCCAGGAACAATCATACTCTTCAAATCGTTCAACTGTCTGATAATCCACGATCGGAGAATCCGGATTATCGTTTATAGTACAATATGCAACTTTAACCACTGCAAATTCATCACCGACAATTGCAGTTTCAGTATTATCCGTGATTACATTACAGTTAAGTATTAAAGAATAGTCTGTGCTGTCTGCAGAACCAATTATAAACGACATAGAGAAAACATAGATAAGGAGGAGTCCTGTCATCAAATAATTACATATTTTTTTCACAGTCACACCTCCTTATCCGAATAATTCTCTATATTAACAAAATGTCTTCTCTTTTGTAACATTTATACTAATTTTTCATTTTGGTTTTATTATAAATAAATCTGATCAAAAACCAGAAGAACAAAATAACAAAAATCGCGCACAAACCAATAAGCATATGTCTGTACTGAACCGGCAGTCTTAACCAGAATGACCCAATATTCCGATTTTTATATATTGGTATGTCTTCTGTTTCGTCAAAATCTGTCCGTACACCTCTGACGAGCAAACGATGAGAATTCACACCATAAGGAGTACAAGTAAGCAACGTAACATAATCTTTACCGTCCTGAATCCTCAATTCTTCGGTTTCATATGGAAGAACAGTCAATATCTGATCGACAGTATAGCAAAGCGTTTTATCAAGCACTTTAATATAAAAGGTATCACCTATCTCAAGCTGATCCAAGTCAGTAAACAAGTCCGCCGACGGAAGACCCCTATGACCCGAGAGAACTGCATGGGTTGATTCACCGCCTACCGGCAATGATGTGTTTTGCATATGACCGACACCAATCTGCATAACCGATTCCTCTGTACCGTGAAAAATGCGATCGGTTATATTAAGTTTTGGAATGATAATATATCCCATCATACCGTCATCTCCGATATTAAGCATATGTTCATAACTATCCATCGTTATAAGATTGCCGTTTGAATCGACGAAACTATTATCATAGCCGACATTTGAAGCAAGAAGTTTATTATAATTTTCGGCTTCATTCAGCAGCTCATCCAGACGCGCCTGCTTTGTTATACTGACTGTATCGTCATAAACTGCCAAGGCACGACTGGCATTCTGCTGCTGTAAGTATTCACTGAGTGAGGGATAAATAAGAATTCCCATTCCGATCAGAACGCTGACTGCCCGAATCAGATTTCTGAGTTTGTCATTCATGGATTATTGCACTTTTTTCTTCTTACGTGAAGTAGCGATTATTCCGAATACGACAACTCCTACACCGAGTATTGTTAATCCAATCGTACCGATACTACCTGTTGTGGGGAGCAATGTTCCTTTTGTATTAATAACTTCAACAGTAGAATCGTCGGTCTGACCGTCCACAGTATATACAGGAGTACTGTAATCGTATTCGATAATCGGTTCTTCTACGGTACCAACATTTGTTTGAGTCGGAGCGATAACAATTACTATATCGGAACCCAGTTTGTTGTAGCCTGTAGGAGCAGTTGTTTCCTCGAGGTGATATGTACCTGCAGCAAGACCGTTTATAAGAATCTTACCGTTAGCAGGAGTTGTTACCGACACAACTGTCTGTGTATCATCGGATTTTGCAACGCGATATATGTCGGGTGTTGTTGACGCAGCGTCAGATACCTTAACCAGACTTATGTCATTATCTAAACTGTCTTTCAGCTTGAAAACTGCTCCGGGAAGCTGAACGGGAGTTGCAGAGTTGTCATGCTTGTCTATTGTTAAGGGATAGGTATATGTTTTAGTAACACTTGGAGTTGATTCACCGATAGAGGTTGCGTCGCTCGGATTGTTACTGTATTCCACGGCAGCAGTATTCTTGTTGTAGTCCTCGGCAAGACTCGGAGTATTCCAGATAACAGCATTTTCGTTAATCTTCGCTTTGTACGTTATCTGTATCGTGTCATCCGGATTAAGATTTGTATGATCAGCAAGTAACGCTTTGAGGTCACGATAAGTATTATCAGTATTTCCAATATCATCATGTATAGTTATTTCGTGACCCAAAGTAATAGTCAATATTTTTGTGGAATCATTATAATCTGTGATAAAATCTTCCGGAGCAGTAAGTGTTGTTATTGTTTCGGAATTATCCTTGTTTATTACTTTAACCTGAACAGTACTGATACCGCTAAAAGTCAGACCTGCACTGAAAGTATCCTTAAAGCGTAGGGTATAATACGGAGTATCGGCATATTCTGCAGTATCGGGAATTTTTGATTCCAGCGTAAATGTAAGCTCGTCACCGATACCGGCAGAGTTTTCCTTTACGCCTTCTACAGTCTTTTCAACAGTAGGATATTCGCTCTTAATGTTCCAGGCAGCCGAATCGTTCGAGGGAACATTTATTAATGTCGCATCTGTATGTCTTGATGCACTGGTAGAGCCGCTCTCAGGAATAACAAGATAGTAACCTGAAGAAAGATTGGTGAAAGTTACTGTATTTCCGTCATTATTTCTCTGACTTGCAGTCGCCGGAATATTATTCTCCTCGGTCCATGCCTTCATTTCCTTTGCGAGCTGAAGAACCGTTCCATTGGTGACAACATCGCCCACCTTTGTATCGCCTGTGTACTGTGCAACGTATTTTTCAGCCTTCTCACTCTTGGAAACGCCCGTGATACCTGCGAGCCTTGCATCTGTAAAGAAAGCGTCCCACGAAGGAGTCAGACTATAAGAAATGTTATCGTTTGAATCCATCTTTCCGTCACTGTTCAGATCGTCCCAGTTAGCTGTAAAAATCTGATACGCATAAACGGTTTTGCCTTTGAGTTCGTCACCTGTAACGACGAGAGTACCTGTGGAGGGGCCTGCAGCAGCAAAAGCCGCTATTGTCATTGCGAGCATCATAGCTGCAGCCAACATGATTGCTAATAGCTTTTTTGTCATAGTAAAAATCCCTTTCTTGTATATATTTTTTGTTAAATAATATGACACTGATTTAAAAAGCAATATGCTTTTATCCAATGACTCGAGGCGGTCGAAAAGTCTTTTCAATGACCGCTTTAGGCGATTCCTTTTTTCGCTTGAATACACTTACTGCACAAAGAACAGTTATGACTCCGATAAACACAAATATCCAGTCACCAAACCCGCCTGTGATCGGCATAATAGGCTTATGAGTATTTGTAATGTTAACAGTAAAGCTATCATCGGAGTATTCTATATTCTTTGTATAACCCGTTATATCGGATTCTTCAACAGTATACCGATAATAGATGAGCTTATCGTTATTTGAGATGCTGCTTGCAGGCAATTCTGATAATATCATCTCCCAAACAGAAGTTCCCGCAAGAGAATGTTCAGATTCGCTAAGAGTATAATCACCATATATCTCAACTATTGGTTCTCCTAACTCATCGACTATAGGGATCCCACTCCTGTCTACCTGATGTTGGAAAATACGAACCGAAATAACGTCCGGACGAATGTGGTCAAAGTCATTCCAGTCGTCCCAGATTTTATGAATAGTCAGCGCTATGTTTTCGCATGGGTCTTGAGTCTGACCGTCATTCGGAGTAATTCCGGGTTCATTCGTCAGCGTGTGTGTGTTATTCATCAGCTTGACCTCGGTATCGTACCACTCGATACCTTCGCTGTTTATGCCTGCCCATTCGCTGTGATAAACATCAATTTTTTCACTTATCCCTGATACGTTCTGATCAACGTATAACCGAACATCAGACCACTTTTCAAAACCACTGTAATAATCATCGTCTGATGGCCGGAGCGGCGGGGTCAAATGATTGACATCGTACCGATTATAGCCGTTATCAGTAACCGCCTTAGTACCAATTTGCTGTTGCCCGTAAAATGCATATTGATAATTATAATTGTTTGGTTTTCGATAAACGTAGTACTTATTATAATGACCTTCAACAGCTTCTATTGAAGCAAGATTGTTAAAGCTGTAAACCGAGAGCAACGAAGTAATTCCGCTGAAAGGACCGATTTTCTTAGAACCGCCTCGGATCACATCACAGTATTCCATTACATTATCTATGAATTTACCCTCATTGTTATAGCCGACAAAGCCGCCCCCGTATCCGTATCTGTTTCCGACTGTCGTCGCACCGTAGATATTGTCGGAACCCCCTGCATATACATCATATCCGCCGTCGATACCCGTCACATGGCATTTTTCAACCTTTGTTCGGTTGCCTTTTATGAGATTCAACGCAATTTCGGCATTCCGGTTATTCATGTCTATTCCCTGTTCCGTGCAGGGCAAAGCCACAGAAGAATCACCGATTGTAAGTAACGCGGTATCAGTTATACCCGGTTCTGTAGATTTCGCAAGTGAGACTCCAATCTTTAGTCCCAGAAGATTAACGTAAAGGAGCTCTCCGTCTGTGAGCAATTTAAGACCGAGCAAATCTGAATCAAGGTTAATTAATCCTAAGTTTTCAAGATCAACCAGATATAAGGCCTTCACAAGAGCATTGACAATTTTCAGCACAAGCTGTACGAGAGGTGATGACGCTTCCAGTTCAATAAGATAATGCATATCTGTCTTACCGACAAATCCACCTGCAATCTGCTCGCTTTGAACAAGTTTAAGATTCGTCAGATTGCAGTTTTTTATTTGAGAAACGTCGGCATATCCGACAAAACCGCCCGCAATCGGCTCATCACCTGCCGCAGAAGAAACTACAATTCCTTCCGAAACTCCGGAAACATCACAATCGTCAATAACCGTACCGAAGATATCAAGAACTCCTGCGGTAATGCCAACCAAGCTGCTGATTGCAGCGTCGTCAATATCAACCGCTCCGTTTTTACCTGCATGACCTATAAAGCCGCCTGTATAATTCAAGCCTTTTACCGTATTCAGATTTGATACATCCGAACGAAATACGGTACCGTTCATTATCCCGCCTGCAAACCCACCGGCACAGCCTGTGTGTCTGATTTCGCTAAGCACTCCTTCCGAATCGGCATTATGCGTCTGAACAAAGAAACCGTCTGAAACACCGTTTACGTCGGAATCATAAATATATGTTCTGAACACATCGAGTATATCAACATTCCCGGCATTTATCAAACCAAGTATAGTGGTAGACTCGCTGCCGGAATTTGAAACATTAGCCACGCTCCCGACATCTGCCAGCCCTACAAATCCACCTGCATAGTATTGACCGTCAACAGAACGTAAACCGTTAACAACTGCCGTTGTACCTCCGTTACGCTTATTTATTACGGCTGCCTCCAGACTTCCGGCAAAGCCGCCGGCACAGTAGGGCGAAGTTCCGTCAAGACCTTCAATGATGAATCCGAAATCATAATTATCCGGATTGACAGAAACCTGTCTGATTGTTGTAACAGTTGCCTGCATTACCGAAGCTAAATTTCCGGGTGATTGTATCAATGTGTTTATAAGACCTTGCATAAGCCCCTTTGATGAGTTCGTATTAACATCGGCTACAGATGCAGCTGTCGCCATACCGACAAATCCGCCTGCGGCATTTCTTCCTCTTACATATCTGAGATTATATACATTGCAGCCCGTTGAGGGAAAATTTGCGATATTCTCGTCACCCCAAACCTGACCACCGTAAGCAGAGCCAACATAACCGCCTGCATAGCCGCAATGATGAATAAAGTCGCTTCCCGTACACCTAACAAGCAACCCCGATTGATAACCGGTGACCGAACTGCTTTTTATAGTTGGGACAAAAATCTGCACTGCTTTGATCAAATCTCCTAAATTCACCGTTAAACCGAGTATACTAAAGGTGCCGAAACTCGCTGCAGCGCCTGTCTGGATTTTCCCTGCAAATCCTCCCGAACTCCTCATTGAGCTGACTAATTTTGCATCGTACGACTGTCCGTCTGTAATAACTCCCGACACCATATAGCCGACATAACCGCCTGCGTTGCCGCCCTCCGTAATGAGTATCTCATCGTGTGTGTTACGTCCTGAAACAACATGATATCCGTAGATAAATTTTGATATCTTTGAATCAAGCTCATCTTGATTGCTCACGGTTCCTTCTCCGGCAAGCTCTTCGCCATATGCTCCGTATATTGCGATATACTGTATCCATGCATTCCATGTCTCCCAATCAAGATTTCGCAGTGGACCGTAAACATCTGTATGTTCTTCTGTGGGATATACTGCCGAAAGTGCGGTGAGTATGTTTTCGAGCTTCAATAAACCGCCAAGAAGCTTAATGCTTCCCGTATCCGCCGTATCTGCACTTTCCATATAGCCTGTGAAGCCTCCCGCATATTCATATCCGTAAACGGAACGAATACGCCATGCAGACGCCCGGTGCTGTTCACCGGTATAATTGCCTTCTTTATTATGTCCGAAGTTATGGCCGCCAATCTGTCCGTCGTTCTGATCTTTCCAGGTGTTAATATTTAATCCCCAGATATGACCGCCTTCGTTATGTCCGCAATAGCCGCCTGCGCATCCTCGCTGATGAGAAGCATCCGAAGGTGAATGCGCCCGAACAGCGCCTCCACATGGGACACAGGAAGTTGTAGAATTTCGTATGGTAGGAATGAAACTCTCTACAAGTGAAGCTAAAGCAGAATCAACATCTATCAGACTGCTGAGAATACTCGCATCGTCAAGCAGATTTGCGACATTGCCGGGCTCCAGATTGCCCACATAGCCGCCTGCCATTTCCTGACCGATAATATAATAGAAATTTTTGCAGTGTGAGTTCTGAATATGACCTCCGTATATACCGCCTGCATAACCGCCCGACATACCAACCTTGCCGTCGACCGGATCTGTTCCGTCAGCAATTACAGAGAATCCGCCGCCTGCACCCTGAACATCCGAATGCTCGATTGTAGTAACAACCACTGACAATGCCGACAATACATTTGTAAGCGAGATCGTGTTACCCAATACCTTTAATCCGCTGCCCACGCTTGCCGCATCCCCTATATTCATATTACCGACATAACCGCCTGCGTAATGTCCTCCTGTCACCGCATAAGTGCTTTGGCTGCTGTCGAAATAGGACGGTGCAGAAACCGATTCAAGATCATCCGGCGGTGTCACAATAGTATGCTTCAGCTTGTAAACATCACAATTTGATATCTGCGCACCGCTTGTAAAACCGACAAAACCGCCTGCACTGCCCGAATCAGGATCATCGTTATGTATTTCTGCTGCAGACACTGTAAATCCATTTTCACTGTAAACTCCTGCGTTCCTCACAACAGGGATATAGCTATTCATTACATCAAGCAGATTATCAATTCCTATATTCAGACCAAGCTTCGAATCTCCGAGAATCGATATACCGCCGCCGGCATTTGCCAATGCGCCGGATCGGAGCTTACCGCCGAAACCGCCTCCGTATGTACGTCCGTAAACACGGTCAATGTTAAAAACGGAGAATTGTTTATTTAATACTATTCTTAAATAAAAGGCTTTAATAATTATAAAAAGTGTGGTATAATGTATATGGTGATGAAACGATGACAAGGAAGTATACATTTACAGA
>OMYH01000044.1 GCA_900315255.1 uncultured Eubacteriales bacterium
GAACCTATGACCCTCTGCTTGTAAGGCAGATGCTCTCCCAGCTGAGCTATGCTCCCATTCTTCTTTTCGCCTTGCCGCCGTTTCTCTCGGCGACGTATACTATAATACATCATTTGCCCGCTTTTGTCAATACCTTTTCTTAAATTTTTTGATTTAAATTTTATGTACTGCAGATAAAATGTCTTTCTGCACTTGAAATCAGCTCTGAAATATGGTATTATATTCAAGATACATCAGATCAAGTTTTGAAAGGATGATAGAAATGTCGGGACACTCAAAATGGAGTACCATAAAAAACAAAAAAGCAAAGAACGACGGCGCAAGAGCTAAGATCTTCACAAAAATCGGCAGAGAGCTTATTGTTGCTATCAAGGAAGGCGGCAGCGCCGACCCCAACGTAAACTCAAAGCTAAAAGACTGCATTGCAAAAGCAAAGGCAAACAACGTTCCTAACGATAACATCGAGCGTATCATCAAAAAGGCTGCAAGCGACAGCGACCAGTCCAAATACGAGGCAATTACATACGAGGGATACGGTCCGGGTGGAATCGCAGTTATCGTAGAAACACTCACGGACAACAGGAACCGAACAGCAGGCGAGATCCGTCACTATTTCGATAAATTCGGCGGCAACATGGGCACACAGGGCTGTGTATCGTTTATGTTCGAGAAAAAAGGTGTTCTTATCACAGAGAGCGAAGGACTTGATGAGGATGCCGTTATGGAGGACGCACTTGAGAACGGCGCTGCCGACTTCAAAACAGAGGACGACGTATTCGAGATCTACACCGAGCCTGAGGATTTCAGCGCAGTAAACGAGGCTCTCACGGCAAAGGGCTACAAATTCATCGAAGCAGAGGTCGAGATGGTTCCCGGCAACTACACAAAGCTTGATGACGAGGAGCAGATCCTCAAAATGCAGAAGCTCCTTGATATGCTTGAGGATAACGATGACGTACAGAACGTATGGCATAACTGGGAGTATGACGCACCCGAAGAAGAAGATTGATTACAATATCATAAATGATTTATGCGGTAAGCCTGACAAAACAGACTTACCGCATTTTTCATGATTTTTTCCTATGATTCACATATTATTCCACGTAATATTCCTTCATCGTATCAAGGCACAGGCAAATCAGCCTTCCGCCGTTTTTCAGATCACCGTTGATACAGATATTGTTGTTTGATGTGTACACTTTATTCTCTCCGCCGATATCCTGTACAGGCACGCTTCCCGAAACGATAAACACCTTATCATCGTCCATATAATTCCTGTTATAATCGACCTCTGTCAAAGCAAGATCCTCGAATGTATATTTCTTCAGCTTTTTGCCGTTCTTATCAAAACTGCCGAGTCCTCTCGGTACAAGAATAAAGGCTGCGTCATCAGTGTCGCATATCTCAAACAAGGGCAGCTCCGACATAAAATCAAGCAGATCGCCCTTTGTATCGGCGTCAAGCGTAATGAATTCGCTGATAACGCTTCGTCCGCCGAGCTGAGCCAGTTTTGCGGCAGCCGTCTTCATCTCGTCTGTCGGATTGCCTGCGGATTCGCTGTTCAGATTTTCCGTCATCAGCTCAAGCACATCCAATGCAGCTTTTTCAACTGCGCCCATGATCGGGAAAATATTAACACTCTCCGCAAGCTGAGTCAAAAGCTCTGCGGAACCCTCTCCCCCGATAAAATTACCAAGCAAGTACAGATTATCCTCTTCCTTGAGATCGATCATGCCAAGCATTTCCCCGAATCTCTCAACATCGCCGTAAATATCGGACATTACATAATTCATATAGACACTCCTTTCCGGTCGTTATCCTATTTCTATAGACATCGTTGCAGCTGCATTGAGATTTGCGTCTGCCGTCTTACCGTTCTGATATTCATAATATGCCTGTGAACCCACCATAGCCCCGTTATCTCCGCAAAGAGATAATTCCGGAACATAAAGCTTGTATCCTCTTGAACTGCACTCCTCCTCAAGCCGCCTTCTCAACAGTCTGTTGGCAGAAACTCCGCCTGCAGCAGCTATTGTTTTATACCCGTAGGTTTCCGCTGCTTTGAACAGATTATCGATCAGGCAATCCACAACCGCCTTTCTGAAGGACGCGCACAGATCTTCTTTATTTATCTCCTGTCCCTTCTGGGCAGCGTTATGTATTATATTTATCGCTGCGGTTTTCAGCCCCGAAAAGCTGAAATCATACGGGCTGTCGGCTACCTTCGGGTGCGGCATGGCATACACAAGCGGATCGCCGTTCTCTGCGGCTTTGTCCAGGTTGATCCCTCCCGGATACGACATTCCCATTGTACGTGCCACCTTGTCAAACACCTCGCCTGCTGCGTCGTCCCGGGTTCTGCCGATAATACGCATTGTTGTATAATCATCTACCGCAACGATATGGCTGTGACCGCCCGACACCACCAAACACAAAAAAGGCGGTTCAAGCTCTTCGTGAGTAATATAATTCGCCGCAATATGCGACCTGAGATGATGTACCGGTATAAGCGGCTTCTTTGCTGCAAATGACAGTCCCTTTGCAAAATTCACGCCCACAAGCAAAGCGCCGATAAGCCCCGGGGCATATGTTACGGCAACGGCGTCTATTTCGTCCAATTTAAGCCCTGCCTGTGACAGAGCTTCATCAGTCACTCCCGTTATTGCCTCGGCATGGCGGCGCGAGGCTATCTCCGGAACTACACCGCCGTAAAGCTTATGCTCGTCCACCTGAGAGATGACAACATTTGAGAGTACCTTTCTGCCGTTCTCTACAACAGCGACGGCCGTTTCGTCACATGAGCTTTCTATCGCTAATATTTTCATTTATTATCCTCCGTTAGATCCAAAGTCATAATATATGCGTTCTCAGTGGGTGCCGAGTAGAAATTCTTCCTCTCTCCCAACTTTTTAAAGCCGTATTTTTTATACAGTGATATTGCGGCAAGATTTGATACCCTGACCTCAAGAGATAAGAATTCCGCCTTTTCTTTTTTACAAATATTGATGGCATTCTCTATCAATCTGCCCGCTATTCCTTTTCGTCTGTATTCTGGCAGCACTGCGACATTTGCGACATACCCTTCGCCGCATATAATATATATTCCCATATATCCCGCTGTTGTTCCATCGTATACCGCCTCATAAAACCATGCCGTGTCGTTGTTCAGTTCGGCTGCGAACCCTTCGTAAGTCCACGGCTTAGAAAAGCTTTCACGTTCGATTTTCACAAGCTCGGGAATACAAGACAGATCCATAGGCTTTATATATATTTCGTTATTTATTTTTGACAAATTCAAGCAGTCCCTTCAGTTCGCCGGCTATCTCGTCACGCACGGCTCTGTACTCTTCCATACCGCAGCCGTACGGGTCGGATATATCATGTGAGAACATATATATCTTATTTTTCGGTACACCAAGCTGCACAAGCGTCATAGCGTGGTTATACGTCATGGGAACAAACAGGTCGATCTCGTCGAGCAAAACAGCCTTGATGGAAGTTGAACGGTAACTCCTCAGGTCGATGCCTATCTCCTGCATAGCCTCGACTGCAAAGTCACTTGCGGGGATACCCGTCATAGTTACAATGCCTGCGCCCCTGCATTCGGCTTCTATATTGCTTTCACTGCACAGCTTCTCAAACATAGCCTGCGCCATGGGACTGCGGCAGGTATTGCCCGAACAGACAAACATGATTTTCAATTCAAAGCACCTCTTTAATTATATGGCAGCACCGCACATATACAGCCTAACGGCTTTGCCGTATATCATATATATTATTATACCACATTTTCCCGTTCATATCAAGCTAAAGTATAACGGTCGGCAAGCGCCGACAGGCAGATTCCGTCCTGCTTTATTATTAACGATATACTTTTCCGCATAATAAGTTTATTTCTTATCGACAATCATGAAGGGGATCGGCAAGCGCCGACAGGCAAATTCCGTCCTACTTTATTATTAACGATAGACTTTTCCGCACAATAGGTTTACTTCTAATCGGGAAAAATAAAAGAGGGGTCGGCAAGCGCCGACGGGCAAATTCCGTCAAACTTTATTGTTACCGATAGACTTTTCCGCACAAGCAATAAAACCAAATGCTATCGCATACATTTTTAAAATGTCAGATATACAGTAAATGATATGTGCGGCGACTAATGTTGTTTCTGATTATGTCGGGCGGAAATACCAGCGGGCGTGTGCCCGCCACTGCGAAGCAGCTTTATCGTTTATATTCAAACTTATTCAAGCTTTTGGCACAATCTCAATTTCTCAGTGAAATAAGATTCCGAATTGAATGTACTATTTACTGTCCGCAGACAGCTCCTCAAGGGTTTGTTCGGCATTCTCCCATTCCTCCATGAGCCGTTCCAGATTGTTGTTGAGAGCTTCAAGCTCCGATGTGTATTCCGTCAGCTTCTCATAGTCGCTTATCACCTCGGGCGCTGCAAGCATTGACTGCAGCTGCTCTATCCGTTCTTCGGTTTTCGCAATGCTTTCCTCACAGCGTTTAATTACAGCTTTCGCCTTGCGTATATTTGATTGCCGTTCCTTTTTCAAAGCGTATTCGTTCTGATTCTGCGAATACGGCTTTTTCTTTTGTCCCGATACAAAGATACCTTTGTCAAAGCTTTCGTTCGTTTTTTCAAGGTAGTAGTCGTAATTGCCGAGATACTCTTTCATGCCGCTTTTTGACATCACAAGGATCCTGTCGGCGAGCTTGTTGATGAAATATCTGTCATGGGATATAACAAGCATAGTCCCCTCAAAACCGAGCAGTGCGTCTTCAAGCTGTTCACGGAATGCCGTATCGAGATGGTTTGTAGGCTCGTCAAGCAGCAAGAAATTCGACCCCTTCAGCATTAGCTTAAGAAGCGCTATCCTTGCCCTTTCGCCGCCGCTCATGGAGCTTAGCTCTCTGAAAACCTCGTCGCCCTTGAACAGGAATCTGCCGAGGATCGACCTTACCTCTGTTTCGGTCATATACGGGAACTCGTCCCACACCTCATTGATAGCCGTCTTGTCAAGATGAAGATCGCTCTGCACCTGATCGAAGTACCCTGTTTCTACATTTGCCCCTATCATAATACTGCCGCTGTCCTGCTCGTGTATCCTGCGTATCAGCCTAAACAGCGTTGTTTTGCCGCAGCCGTTCTCTCCCAAGATAAACACCCGTTCTCCTCGTCTGATGTGAAGCGAAACATCTTCGAACAGCAGCTTATCACCAAATGACTTGGACAATCCCTCACATATAAGCACGTCGTTTCCGCTCTCACATTTCGGTGTGAAGCGAAATTTCACCGTTTCCTGCTCCTTATCAGGGTCAACAAGGTCTTCTTTTAGTCTGTCGATCTGCTTCTGCTTGCTCTGCGCTGTGATGAAATTACGCTCTCTCCCCCAGCGCTTTTGCTGTTCGACAATGCCCTCTATGCGGTGTATCTCGTTTAGCTGATTCTTGTAATGCTCACGGGCTATCTCCTGCTCGTGACGTTTTTTCTCCATAAATACCGAATAAGATCCGTCATACATTCTTGATTTTTTATTATCTATTTCCAAGGTCTTATTCGTGACATTATCGAGGAAATATCTGTCATGCGACACGACAAGCACAGTCCCCTGATATTCTCTGATGAAGCCCTCCAGCCAGTTTACCGCTGTAATATCAAGATGGTTTGTCGGCTCGTCGAGCAGCAGTATGTCCGCCCCGCTGAGCAAAAGCTTCGCAAGGCTTAGCTTTGACTTCTGCCCTCCGCTGAGCCTGTCTGTAGGAACATCAAATTCTTTTTCCGGAAACCCCAGTCCGATAAGCGCCGCCCTTGTGCGGCTGATGTATGTAAGTCCGCCCTCACGCTCAAAGCGTTCACGCAGAACAAATTGCTCCGAGATAAGAGAGTCGGTATCGCCGATGTTCTTTTCAAGCATATATGTGATCTCGTCGAGCTTTTTTTCCATTCGGATAAGATCATCAAATACGCTGAGTAATTCCGTATATACAGTACGGTCGGGAGCAGTACAGCTGTGCTGCTCCATATAGCCGAGCGTCGTGTTTTTATCCTTGACTACTCCCCCGCCCGTTTGCTCCTGTCTGCCCGTAATGATACGGAAAAGAGTAGTTTTACCTACGCCGTTTGCGCCTATCAGACCTGCCTTGTCGCCCCTTTCGAGGTGAAAGGATATATTTTCAAAGAGAGTTCTTTCAACAAATTTCATCGAAAGATTGCTCACTGTAAGAACTGCCATTATTTATCAACCCCTTTTATGTGCAGTGTGTAAATCGGAATTGGAATTACAACTGATAAAGATCGTTGCTTTATTCGTTCCCGATTCCTTGTTACCGATTTGAGCTTCAGCTCTCCGGACTTCAAGTGACTTGTAACAGATTTTGTCAGAATGTCAGATTTACAAATCCAAAGCAGAATATATGATATAGATTTATGATCACATATATCGCTACGCCGCATAAGCATACTCTGTTTGACAAAAGCACCTGTCTTTCGTCGGAATATTCAAGCTGTGACACAGCCGCAAGTATCATTACAAGCGGTATGGCGATCTTTACCAGAAATCCGAGCAGCGGGTTTGATATGATGTATTTCATAAGAGGATTTGCCTCCTCGAAGATCCCCGTTGATAACAGAGCAAGCGTGCATACCCAGTCGGACATATTCAGCATAAACAAAAGAAACAATCTTCTCTTTGTGCAAAGCGTTGTGCTGTCGTGCAAACTATTCATAAAAAACACCTCACAGAGATTATGCCCTGCAAGGCGGTTTTTTATTTATTGAATAATTTCTTTTTTATTTTTTTATCCTTTTCCGAACTCCCGAAAGCGGCACGAAGAGCATAAGCATAGGTATAAGCTCCAGTCTGCCTGCCAGCATATCGAACATGAGCACATACTTCGATAGATTGGAATAATCATAGAAATTCTTCGTAGGACCTACTAAATTCATTCCCGGGCCCATGTTGTTAAGCGTTGCAAGCACCGCCGTAAAGTTCGTTGAAAAATCCATATCATCAAAAGACAGCACCAATACAGACGCAAGAAATATAAATATGAACAGTGTAAAGTATACGCTCGTGGAACGGATAACATCGTCCTTTACCGTCTTGCCGTCCATCTTTACCGATACAACCGAATTCGGGTGAAGCAGAGTCTTAAGCTCCTTAAATACGTTCTTTACAAGAATTATTACCCTGCTTACCTTTAGTCCGCCGCCCGTACTTCCCGCGCAGGCTCCTATGAACGCTACCACCAGAAGCACATTCTTCGAAAACTCGGGCCACAGATCGAAATCAGCCGTTGCAAATCCCGTTGACGAAGCATAGGTTGCTACCTGGAATGCCGCATGGTGCCATATGTCAAGACGGTTTGAGAAGACACTGCTCCTGAAGGTCAGGTCAAGTCCTATTGCGGCAACCGCAAGTATATAAATAATATAGTACCAGCGAAGCTCCTCAAATTTGAATACCTGCTTGAATTTCCGGCAGATCAAAAGGTAATATGCTGAGAAATTAACTCCGAAAAGAAACATAAACGCCATTATTACCGCCTGCTGATAATAATGCCCTTCATATGCGGCTATACCTGCATTCTTAATAGAGAAGCCTCCCGTGCCTGCCGTTGAAAATGTCACCGTAAGTGCGTCAAACACGGGCATTCTGCCGATAAGCAGAAGAATAAATTCCAGCAATGACATCGCAATATATATTGCGTACAGAAGCACGGCGGTATTTTTAAGCTTTGGAATAAGCTTTGAAACAACGGGACCGGGGGATTCAGCCTTCATAAGGTACATATTTGACTGTCCGCTCATGGGTGTGACGACCGCAAGAATAAAAACGAGTATTCCCATGCCGCCTGCCCAGTTGGTGAAGCTTCTCCAGAACAGCATACTTTTGCCAAGATCCTCGATCTGTCTGTCCGTTCCGAGAATGGTCGCTCCCGTTGTGGTGAAGCCCGATATGGTTTCAAACAAAGCATTCGTAAAGTCGGGGATCTGACCGCTTAACACGAACGGCAGCGCCCCTATTATACTGAGCAGCAGCCACGCAAGCGCGCACGAAACAAATCCTTCTTTGACAAACATCTGAGATTTTTTCGGCTTGAACTTAGACGATATACCGCCAACCAGACCGCAGCCGCCCGAAAGAAGCAGAAAGTATTTCCAGCAGCCGTCATGATAGATAAACGATACTCCAACAGGCAGCAGCAGCATTAGCGCAAGTATTATAAGCACCCAACCCATAACATATCTTATAAGATTCTTATTCACAGTACCACTCCATATTATTACGCAATTACGCAAGAATATCGCTGAGATCCTGAAGTCCCTTGTGGGTCGTTACAATGATAACGCTGTCGCCCTTTTCGATCATATCATCGCCCTTAGGGATAATGATCTTGCCTCTGCGTGTTATACAAACAACATTCATGTTTGTGATAAATCTGATATCCTTCAGCGGCTTTGAAATGAAGTCGTCATCGTCTGTTGCCACCTTGAATTCGAGTGCCTCTGCCTTGCCGTCATTGAGCTTATACAGCGTTTCAACGTTACTGCCACGGGAATTATTGACCGCACGGACATATCTCACAATAGCCTCTGCCGTAAGCTCTCTGGGCTTGATAACACTGTCAAGAGGGAGAGTTTCAACAATACTGTCAAACACAAGTCGGTCAATTTTTGTAATACACTTTGCGCCTGTCATCTGCCTTGCGTACAGCGAAAGCATAATATTTTCCTCATCGATATTTGTAAGAGTTACCACACAGTCCATCTGGTCGAACTGCTCTGTTTTCAGGAGGTCTTTGTTCATGCCGTCGCCCTTGATAATAGTCGTATCCGAAAGCATATCGCTGAGTTCCTCGCATCTCTTTTCGTCCTTCTCGATGATCTTTACATTAAGATGATTTGACTCGAGCAGACGGGCGAGATAATAAGCGGTTCTGCTGCCGCCTATTATCATAATATCTTTCACTTTTGAATTGGAGTTGTTTGTCTTTTTGAAAAGCTTTACCGCATTTTCGGGAGTACATATAACAGAAACCTTATCTCCGAGAGTCGGCATAAAATCACCGTCGGGGATAATGACCTCGTCGTCACGTTCTATGCAGCATATTCTGACATTGCCCTTGAGCAGGGAAGTGTCTTTGATCCTCTTCCCGATAAGCGGATTATCCTTTTGCAGCTTGAAGGTGTAAAGCTCGACTCTTCCTCCTGCGAATGTGTCGACCTCGATAGCGCTCGGAAAGCGGATAAGTCTGTGTATTTCCGTAGCAGCTATCATTTCGGGATTTATCATAAGCGACAGACCGAGAGAATTTCTCACCTTAGACATACGGTCATTAAGGTCTTTGTGGTAAACAGGTTTCCTGACTCTGGCTATGGTGTTTTTCGCACCCATAGAGTTTGCCACCAGGCAGATGTATAAATTAAGCTCATCTGCATCGGTAACGGCGATAAGCAGGTCGGCATTCTGCGTGCCTGCTTCTCTGAGTATCTCCATGCTGGAGCCATCGCCCTCAATACCCATGACGTCGAGCTTTTCGGTAAGTCTTGCTATAACAGATTCGTATGTGTCAATAATTGTAATGTCATGCTTTTCTCCGTTAAGCTGTTCTGCGATAGTACGTCCTACCTTACCGCAGCCGACAATAATTATTCTCATAAAAAATCTCCATATTCTATCTTCACATGATTTTGTTATAATTATATAATATGCATTTGCTCAAAAAAGCGACTTGATCGCATTCAGTTTAATGATACTACAAAAAAACAGAAACGTCAATAAATGTTTGAATATTTTTTGAACTTTACTCATTTCATTTTTGCAGGTCAGAATCTCAAAGATCATAGTCCGAAGGAAAGAAAAAAGGTCGGCGGCGGTTTCCAACCGCTCACGTTACGCATTCAGGATTTTAATTGCTTTATCGCTTGCGTTCAACCATTTTTAAGTCCGGAGTTCGGAGAACAGAGTGTATACAGTTAAGGAGACACTGATTAAATTGAGTGCCGAAGTTGCGCCGTCAGATTTTTAGGCAAATTGTGCGAAAAATCCGCAGGAATACTGACGTATTTCAAGGAGGACGTGATTTAATCAGTGGTTCCTTAATAACTCTATTGCATATTATTCTTTCCCGATAGTTCAACAGGCAGATAATCAATAATACTTTTAACACAATTCTCACCAATGCTTCACAAAAAAATCACTTACAATGCCTATTTCGTTCTTGACAATGACATAAGAAAACTTTATAATAATGATAGGGTCGGGGAATTTTGTACAATATTTTTTTACTTGGTATTTTATTTTTAAATAAAATCCACCTATTGAAATTTGTGCAGGAGTTATAAAACGCAACGTGGATTTTAGTGCAATTTACCCCTGATCACAGTTCGTTTCAATGAACTTATCTGACTAAATTACAAGGAGGAATAACCATGAATCCAAAAAGAACGATGTGCGCAATTCTTGCGGCATCAATGCTCACGACAGGTGTTGTTCTTACTCAGAGCACGGCTACGGCTTCCGCTCAGACAACTGCGACACCCGTATCAGCAGCATCTACAGAGAATATGCCGGTATCGGGATCGGGCAATATCGCCGACGGTAATATTCTTCATTGCTTTGACTGGACATTCAACGACATTAAAGCAGAGCTTCCGAACATCGCCGCAGCAGGCTTTACCTCGGTACAGACATCACCTATTCAGGGACAGTCCGACCCGGGCGCATGGTACTGGCTGTATCAGCCGACTCACCTGAATCTTCAGGCTAACTCCCTCGGAGGAAGAGACGAGCTTGCTTCGCTTTGCGCAGAAGCAGATAAGTACGGCATAAAGGTCATCGTCGACGTAGTGTTCAACCACCTTGCAGGCGCACACGAAAAGATCGACCCGGCTTTCACAGACTCTCAGTACTGGCACAATTCGGGACTTAACAGTGAGCACAATAACGTTGACTGGACTAACCGTTGGCAGATCACTCACTGCGACCTCGGTATGCCCGACCTGAACTCCGAGCATGAGGTCATCCAGCAGAAGGCTCTTGCATACGCCAATGATCTGAAAAGCATCGGCGTTGACGGTATCCGCTGGGACGCTGCAAAGCATATCGGTCTTCCCTCGGAGGGCACACACTTCTGGGATACTGTTGCAGGATGCGGTCTCTGGATGTACGGCGAGATTCTCGACGGTCCTCTCAGCTTTAAGGAGGAGGATCAGGGACAAGTTCAGCATGCAGCGTCTCTTATGAACGAGTACACAAAGTACATAAGCGTAACAGACAGTAAATACGGCGATGTAGTTACGGGCACTCTTACCGGCGGAAATGTTCCAGAAGGCTACGGCGTATGGTCTGCAAGAAATGTCAGCGATGCTAAGCTCGTATACTGGGCTGAAAGCCACGATACATACTCCAATAAAAAAGGCTGGACGAAGAATGTTGATCAGAATGTTATAGATCGTTCGTATGCTATTGTAGCTTCACGTAAGAATACCCCCGCACTTTATCTCTCGCGTCCCTTCGCTAAGGGCGAAAATGACATACAGGGCGGTCAGAAGGGTTCGACGCACTACGCCGACAAGGAAGTTTCCGAGATCAACAAGTTCAAGAATGCAAACCTCGGAAAAGCCGATTATTACGCAACGTCCAACGGCTGTGCAGTTATCACCCGTCAGGGCGGCGGAGCCGTTCTCGTGAAGGCATCAGGCAGCGGTCATGTTGATGTTCCCAACGGCGGAAAGTACGCTAAGCCGGGCACATACACAGACCACGTTTCGGGCAATACGTTCACCGTAACCGCAGACACGATCTCGGGTGACATCGGCAATACAGGTATCGCAGTTCTCTACGAAGGCGGCGGTACTATTGATACAAGCACAGACACAAGCACAAATCAGAACACTGATACAGGTACAGTCGTACCCGGCGGAAGTGTAAACATCTACTTCGACAACTCATCATACAACTGGTCAAGCGTTTATTGTTACATCTACACAGATACAGGCGAAAATGCAAAATGGCCGGGCGTTAAGATGGAGAAGGATTCCGCAACAGGACTTTACAAGCTCAATGCCGACGCATTCAAAAACGGCAACGCAATGTTCAGCGACGGCAACAACGACGCCGGCAAGCGTTATCCAGCAGATCAGCAGCCCGGACTTCCCATAGGCGGCAAGTCAAAGATATTCGGAGCAAGCAATTCGTGGTCGGACACAGACGACAATAAGCAGACCGAGTCCGACAAGCCTTCGGAGACGGACACAAGTACCGAAACAACTACCGACACCGGCACATCAACCGACACCGGCACATCAACCGATACGGCAACATCAACCGAAACAGACACAGCAACGCAGGTCGATGTTCTTATGGGCGACGCAAATCAGGACGGTAAGGTAAGCCTCAGAGATGCATCTCTTGTACTCAAGGCAGCCGTTAAGAAAACCGAGCTTACGGGCGCTGCATTTGCAGCAGGCGACGTTGACAGCAACGGTCAGATAACGGCGGCAGATTCGCTCGCTATTCAGAGATACGATATCGGTTATCCGTCAGACACGATCGGCACAAAGGTCAAAAAAGCAGTTTAATAAAATAACTCTTATAAGCAGGATCGGGAAGCTTTTCCCGGTTCTGTTTTTTTGTCCTTTTTTCGTTATGATAATTTTCAGGATCGTAATTTTTATGGATCTGAACCGCAAAGTGATCTTCCGCCTAATTTCACATTATATATAGAAAACCTTCACAAAAACATCACGCGCAAAGTCTATTTAATTCTTGACATTAAGAAAAGAAAACTTTATAATAATAGTAACAGGGTTGGGAAATATTGTACAATAATTATTTATTCGGGAATTTATTTTTAAATAAATTCAACCCCGTTTGAAATTCGTGCAGGAGTTACAGATCACGATCCGAAGATCAGTACAATTATCCCTTACCCATAGGTCGTTTCACATCTAACAAAACTATAAGGAGGAATAACCATGAATCTGAAAAGAACGATGTGTGCAATTCTTGCCGCATCAATGCTCACAACAGGCATAGTTCTCACACAAAGTACAGCATCTGCAGCGGAAAGTCCTAAAACATCCGGAGCTGTTGTTACCGACGAAGTTTCTGCTGCCAACTAACTATGGACTTGCGAGTGATTTTAAAAACGGAAACATTCTTCATTGCCTTAACTGGCCTTTAAGTGACATTAAAGCTGAAATTCCGAACATAGCCGCAGCAGGTTTTACTGCTGTTCAGACGTCCCCTATACAGGCACACGACGGTACCCCGAACTGGTACTGGCTATATCAGCCTACGAACTTCTGGCCGGGCAATGATATCGGATCGGAGCAGGATCTTAAAGATCTTTGCGCCGAAGCAGAAAGATATGGCGTTAAGGTAATAGTTGACGTTGTTGCAAACCACTTTGCAGGCAACCACAGCAATATTCCCGACGAACTTAAAGGCGGTGAGTATTATCACAATTCCGGTTTTGGCACAAGTGACGGTCAGCAGGGTGTTGACTGGGGCAACCGATGGCAGGTAACTCACTGTGATATCGGAATGCCCGATCTGAACTCCGAGCATTCTCTTGTGCAGCAATATGTACGCAGATATGTTGATCAGCTTAAAGCAGACGGCGTTGACGGTATCCGTTGGGACGCAGCAAAACACATAGCTCTTCCCAGCGAAGGCTGCGGTTTCTGGCCGGCGGTGACCGAGGGTACAGGTATGTATCATTACGGTGAGATCCTTGACAGTCCGGGCGGCGACGGCGCTTCGGTTATGAAAGAGTATACTAAGTATATGAGCGTTACAGATAATCAGTACAGCAACAATACAAGATATGCCTTCCAGGGCAGTCACCCTATGGATGGTTTCGGACAATGGACAGCACAGGGCGTTCCGGCATCGGGAATCGTATACTGGGCTGAAAGCCACGATACATATTATAACGGTATGGAATCACAGCAAGCTAATACATACATCATCAACAAGGCATATGCAGCAATTGCGTGCCGCAACGGTTCTCAGGCTCTCTATATGTCTCGTCAGGGAAGCAACAACAATCACGGTTCTGCAAGATACGGTGTGAAGGGAGAAACGGGTGCTGCTTTTTCTAAGGAAGTCGCAGCAGTTAACCACTTCCGAAATGCTATGGGTACTAAGGCAGACTACTATTCAAATTCTAACAACTGTGCTGTTATAACCCGTCAGGGCGGCGGTGCCGTTATCGTTAAAGGTGATGGAAACGGTCACGTTGATGTAGTTAACGGAGGCGGATACGCTACACCCGGCACATATAAAGACGAAATCAGCGGTAATACATTTACGATAACAGCATCTAATATCTCCGGCGATATCGGCGATACAGGTATTGCTGTAATCTATGACAGCTCCTCTGTGGTTATTGATACAAATGTTGACACAAGCGGTCAGGATACAAGCACAACATCAAACCCGAACACAGATACGGGTACAGTCGTACAGGGCGGCAGTGTAAACATCTACTTTGACAACTCCGCATATAACTGGTCTAATGTATATTGCTACATATACACAGACACAGGCGAAAACGCAAAGTGGCCGGGCGTTAAGCTTGAAAAGGATTCCGCAACGGGACTTTACAAGTACAATGCAGACGCATTCAAGAACGGCAACGCAATGTTCAGCGACGGCAACAACGATGCAAGCAAGCGTTATCCTGCCGATCAGCAGCCCGGACTCACGATCGGAGGCAAATCGAAGGTGTTCGGTTCAGGCAACTCGTGGAACGATACAGATGACAGCAAACAAACGACAACAGAAACCGAAAAGCCCTCGGAGAAGGATTCAAGCACAGATACGGTAACATCAACCGAGGTCAGCGTGCTTATGGGCGATGTAAACGGGGACAACAAGGTAAGTCTCAGAGATGCCTCTCTTGTACTCAAAGCGGCGGTTAAGAAGTCGCAGCTTTCGGGCACTGCATTCGCAGCAGGCGACGTTGACAGCAACAGTCAGATCACGGCGGCAGATTCTCTTGCTATCCAGAGATACGACATCGGTTATCCGCACGACGTGATAGGAAAAACAGTCAAAAAAGCAGTATAACACTTTATAACTCCTATATTTCAATTTCGGCAGGACAGAGAAGCATTATCTCTGTCCTGTCTTCTTGCTCGGATATCTATATAAAGGCAGTGTTGGAAACATTTATTCATCTCACTTTATGTATTGACTATAATTTAAAAAAATGTTATCATATTTTTGTTAAGAGCAAAGTTCCGACAAGCTCACTTGATTGGAGCGTTAGCTTCTGTGGGCGTCATCAGGGATTTTGCCCTACCACCGACGTAGGTATGAAAACCAACGCCTATAGAAACGTGGGACATCGACGTATGTTATAATACACCAGGAGGAATGTTAATGCATTATTTTAAAAAAATAGCGGCTCTCTTTCTTACTGCAGTTACGATCGCAGTAGCTGTGACCCCTGTTTCGGCATATGCAGAAATAAATAATATGCCCCTATCAAAAACACAGAATCGCTCGTATAATTTCCGCAAGGATTTTGAGTTGACCGGGAATTACGCCGATGACCTGATAACCGTAGCTCAGACTCAGCTCGGACTAACCACAAAAGAGGCAGGCTACAGCGAGGATTGGTGCGCCAATTTCGTTGCCGACTGCTCCAGACTTACCGGAATGCCCGAGAGTATCATTCCGTATAATTACTCACTCGTGGCAGGGTGCAGGTTTTTTTACAGCTATATTCTTGAGAACTGCAGCGCCTCCGTCATCACGGACGAAAGAGATGTCATGTCGGGCGATCTCGTTTTCTATTATTGTCCCTACTCCGACTTTTATCTCCATGTGGCTATTGTCGAAAGCTCAGACTATTACCTTGAAGGCAATATCACTACCGCTAAAGGGCGTGAAGAGGTTATCCGTTCGCATTTCGGATATAATTTCGGCTGCTACAAACACGACAGATACAACGATACCACAGAGTCGGGTCATGTTAAACGGTTTTATGTAAGACCCAACTACGGTCAGCCGCCTGCACGATACTACACCGATCCCGATCCGATAAATTATTATCCTCCCGACAGGGTGTTATCTTACAAAGAACCTGTTCCAAGCTGCGGCTTCGACGTGTGCTGGATACAATGTATACTGAAACGTATAGGCTGCACAGATACCGTTAACGGCGTGTATGACGAAAAGACTATGAACGCAGTAAGAAGCTTCCAGCAGGATAACGGCATTTCCGCAGACGGCGTCACAGGTCAGGAAACCATCAACCGTTTGTGGAATATTTACAGAGATATCTACACGCCGAAGCTGAATTGCTTCGATACATCGCAGAAAAGCTATTATCTCAACACAGACATTTCTTTTGATATACAGGGCGAGAACTATGACCGTATCAGGCTCGTAATAAAAGACAGAAACGATAACGAAGTCTATTATAATTATGACCATCATCCCGGCTCTCCCGTATTTGCAGAAAACATCGGAAAGGGTGTTTTTACCGCAAGCTGTACAATGTTCAACCAATACGGCGAGGGAGAAACTAAAACAACAGAATTTACGGTTACCGACCCGCCTCCGGGAAAACCGTACCTTACGGCAGCCGATCATGACAATGCGCCTGTAACATTATCCTGGGACGTTACCGACTACACAGATGTGTACGACCTTGTTATCAGCGATTCACAGGGCAGCACCTGCGTGACAGTGAGCAACATAGCCGATCTGCAAAACACCGTCCTGCTGAAGCAGGGTGATTACACCGCTTATTTGATTGCCAGGAACGAAACTGTTTCCACACAAGGCGATACGATATCGTTCACTGCCAAATCACCTGCTGCGTCTGTTTATGAAGATGATTTTTATGCGGTAATGCACTGCGGCGATCTTTTTGTCAAGGCAGGCAGCAGGATAAATCTTGCCGAAAAAGCGAATCTGTCTTCTCAAAAATGGCATTTCATCAGAAACAGCGACAACACATACAGTATAATCAGCTGCAAGAATAATATGGCTGTAGGTGTAGGCACCGGCGGTGCGATCGAGTTATCCGAACCCGCACGAACCGTTTTGCAAAAGTGGATACCTGTTTCGGTAAATAACGAATATCTGCTTGTTTCGGCATTCAATAAGTCTGCTGTTCTGTCGTTCAGAGACGGAGAAGCAAAGCTATTAAGCTCCCATAACTGCACGAAGGATACTGTTGCAATAGAGATTATCGACACTCCACACCGCTATGTTCTCACCGAGATAGTTACTCCCAAGGATACGGACGGCTATGCGGCTTTTACCTGTGAGATAACCGGAGAAACCAAAACAATCGTTATCGGATATCAGACGCCCGATACGCCCGATACGCCCGACACACCCGACACACCGGATACGCCCGACACACCCGATACACCGGATACTCCCGACAATGCGTCAAGGCTTATCGGAGATGTTGACGGCAACGGAAGAATCACAAACTCCGACTCGCTGCTTCTGCTCAGGAGCGTTATTGGGTTGTACAAACTGGACGATATATCCCAAATCCTCCACGATTCAAACTCGGACAGAAAACTGTCTGCAGCCGACAGCCTGATGATAATGCGGCACGTTATCGGACTGGAAAGCGATTCGTCGGTAGGCAGGTCGGTCATTATAAAATAAAACAAAAACTCTCCCGAATGCACAGCTCGGGAGAGATTTCTATTTATTGATGTTTTTGATAAAAGCAAGCAGACTTTCCTTCTGCTTATGCGACAGTGTTGACCAATATTCCAACAATTCTCGTGTGTCATCGGAAACCTCGATCAATTCACCCTCTGCGAAAAATTCGGATAGTGTGATCCCGAATGCTTTGCATATAGCCTCCAGCGTAGTAATAGACGGAACAGAATTTCTCTTTAGCATGGTAAGAATGGTGTTGGCGGACAGCCCGCACTCTTTCGACAATCTGTATGCAGACCAGCCTTTTTCATCTAATATAAACTTGATCTTCTCCGTTGCGTCCATTGTTTTCACCTCTGTTACTATTGTACCCCACAACTGTATGATAATAAATTGAAATTTTGCGACCATTATTCATACAACGGTATGATTATCGACAAAAACTTCAGGCAACAAAAAAAGACCGCCGAAACGGTCTTTTTTTGGGTCTAACATCTAACATCAAAATTACAAGGAAATAGCTAAATTACTTCTCAACTACTGCGTCGCCTGTATCGCCAAGCAGGTTGAATCTGAACAGCTTGCTCTCGTCGTTGGGGTTCTCTGCGAGTATCTTTGCAGATACGATCTTACCACCCTCGATGAGCTGTGTCAAGCCGATGAGCTGGCAAAGCTTACTCTTAAGGTTCAGCTTGTCGCCCTCCTCTGTTACTAAGTACACATTACCTACGCAAGTGTCAAGCACGGCAAGGAATGCAGTAACATCAATGTCATGTAATTCAAGATATGGTGTCATAAATTATTCCTCCTTCTAAAATTCGTGCCTACTTTGATTTTATTCTCATTTCGGTGTACTGCAGGTCGTTTGTCTTAACCTGTGATTCTATTATATCACATTTTACGTGAATGTCAACAAAAAAATGAAAATTTATTTGTGCAAGGGGTATAAGAGAGTGTTCAACTTATTGAAATTTTAGCTTTGGTTTTGTGCAACTTAACAACATAATCTGTTTGTTTCAAAAATATTGTTACAAAATCAGTCCCTGTTTTTAGGGAATACTGCGAAAAGGAATTTCTTTATTTTTACACTTTTGTTATATTTGCCGTTTTTTTATTTTTTTGATTTTGGCAGGATTTTTTGCTTTATTATTCCCTGCTATAATTATGATGCAACTTTTTTTATTCTATGACCCGCCCGTCGGAGATTTTTATTGTTCTTCCGGCATTTTCGGCGATATCCTTATCATGTGTGATAAGCACTACTGTAGTGCCGAGTTCGTTTAATCTCTTTAAGGTACGGAGGATATTTTTTCCCGACTCGCTGTCAAGATTGCCCGTTGGCTCGTCGGCGAGTATAAGCGGCGGCTTAGCAGCGATCGCCCTTGCAATAGCGACTCTCTGCTGCTGTCCTCCCGAAAGCTCGTTCGGCTTATGATCCATTCTGTGATCAAGCCCCACCATCGCCATAGCCGCCCTTGACATTCTCTGCCTGTCTTTGTAAGGCACTCCCCTATAAATAAGCGGCAGCTCTACATTTTCAAGAGCCGTCAGGGCAGGGATAAGATTGAACCCCTGAAAAATAAACCCTATTTCTTTGTTGCGTATCCTCGCCCTGTCGTTTTCGCTGATTCTGTCAACATTTCGTCCGCACAACCTATACGTACCGCCTGTCGGAGTATCAAGGCAGCCGAGAATATTCATCAGCGTACTCTTCCCCGAACCGCTGCTGCCGGTTATCGCAGCGAACTCCCCCTTTTCTATATATAATGATACATCACGCAGGACATGGAGTTTACCCGCAGAACCCTTGTAATACTTCTGCACCGAATTCAATTCTATTAAATGTTTCATAGATACACCTCTTTTTTCATTATTATTATCGACAATTTCATTTTTTTAATGTATAATAAAAGAAGAATTTTAATAAAGGAGATTATCTTTATGTTAAATGACTTTTACAGCCGCCTTAAAAGCGGTACAGATATAAGAGGAGTTGCAACCGAAGGCGTTCCTGATGAAGACGTGAACCTCACTCTTGACGTATGCAGAGATATTACCGCAGCGTTTGCTCTGTGGCTGTCACAGAAAACTGCAAAGCCGACAGACAAGCTGTGTGTATCCGTAGGCAGAGATTCGAGAATATCGGGTCCCGCTATTGCAAGGACAGTTACCGAAACACTGGCAAAATACGGCATAAAGGTTCTCGACTGCGGTCTTGCGTCTACTCCGTCTATGTTCATGACAACGGTAGACCTTGCTTGTGACGGAGCCGTACAGATCACTGCAAGCCACCACCCGTTCAACCGAAACGGATTGAAGTTCTTTGTACCCGAGGGCGGTCTTGAGGGCAGCGACATTACCGAAATACTCACCCTCACTCAGGACGGGAAAACTCCCGAAACAAGCGACCGGGGAACAATCACTTCAACCGATTATATGACTATGTACTGCAAAAGGCTTCGTGATACCATCAAAAAAGAGGTGAACGCAGAGGACTACGATCACCCGCTCAATGGCTTTAAGATCGTGGTTGACGCAGGAAACGGCGCAGGCGGTTTCTATGCAGACAAGGTACTCTCACCCTTAGGCGCTGACACGAACGGCAGCCGTTATTTAGACCCCGACGGAATGTTCCCGAACCACGTCCCGAACCCGGAGAACAAAGACGCCATGAAATCGATCTGCGAGGCCGTTCTCGAAAGCAATGCAGATATGGGCGTTATCTTCGATACCGACGTTGACAGGGGCGGCGCAGTGGACAAAAGCGGCAATGAGATAAACCGCAACCGACTTGTAGCTTGTGCGGCAGCTATCGCTCTTGAGGGCAACGAGGGCGGCACTATCGTTACCGACTCGATCACCTCGGACGGCTTAAAGGAGTTTATCGAACAGACATTGGGAGGCAAACACCACAGATTCAAGAGAGGATACAAAAACGTGATCAACGAGGCTATCCGACTCAACAACGAAGGCATTAACTGTCCGCTTGCGATCGAAACCTCAGGTCATGCGGCTATGCGTGAAAATTACTTCCTCGATGACGGAGCTTATCTATGCACAAAGCTGATCATCAAAATGGCAAAGCTAAAGCAGGAGGGCAAAACGCTCGAAGATTATCTCTCTCAGCTCAAAGAGGCAAAGGAAGAAACGGAAGTGCGTTACAAAATCACAGAAAAAGACTTCCGCTCATACGGAGAGAGCGTTATTGAAAAGCTGAACGAATATGCGCTTACTCAAAGCGGTTGGACGCTTGCGGACGACAGCAGAGAGGGCGTGCGCGTATCTCTTGATAAAGAACACGGCAACGGCTGGTTCTTACTCAGACTCAGCGTCCACGACCCTATAATGCCGCTTAATATCGAAAGCAACGACGAAGGCGGAGTTCATGTTATTCTGGAACAGGTCAGCAGGTTTATTGATACCTGCGAGGGACTTACTGTTTAAAGGCTTTGGGAGTCTGATAAAATGACCCGGAGCTTCACATTTCGGACTTTGAACTTCACACTTTGAACTTTGAATTATTTATTGTATAAGTGAGGAAAAAAGAAATGGACGGTAAAAGAATTGTAGTTAAGGTAGGCACATCTACGCTTACACACGAAAGCGGCAGACTTAACCTCAGGCGTATCGAGCAGCTTGTTAAGGTTCTCTGCGATCTCAGCAACTCGGGCAAGGAGGTAGTGCTTGTCAGTTCGGGCGCTATCGGCGTAGGTGTTGGCAAATTAGGATTAAAAAAACGCCCTTCTCTCACCAGAGAAAAGCAGGCAGTAGCGGCAGTGGGACAGTGTGAGCTTATGTTCATATATGATAAGATATTCGGCGAATATAATCACAATATCGCACAGGTGCTGCTTACGAAGTATTCGATAGATACCGACTTCAAGCGTCACTATGCCGTAAACACACTTGAAACTCTCATCGAAATGGGAATAATCCCGATCGTAAATGAGAACGACACCTGCGCAATCGACGAGCTTGACGGTGAGAACTTCGGAGATAACGACAACCTCTCCGCCATCGTTGCCGATCTGGTCAGCGCCGATACGCTCATTATGCTGACAGACATAGACGGACTTTACACAAGCAATCCGAGAACAAACGCCGATGCTGTAAAGATAGATGTAGTGGACGAGATTACCGATGAGATACGCACAATGGCAGGCGGTTCGGGTTCTGCAAGAGGTACGGGCGGTATGATAACGAAAATACAAGCCTCGGAGTTTGCGACATCTAAGGGTATCGAATGCGTCATTATGAACGGCGAGAACCCAAAGCGGCTTTACGATCTGATGGAGGGTAAGGCTGTAGGAACACGCTTCACCGCAAAAAACTGACAAGAGGAGTTGTTTGTATGAGCACATATCGTACAAGAAATCAGCAAAGACAACAGCAAGCAAGCAGCACACAACACTCAACACATCTTGTGAACTCCCCCATGACACCGCCTAAAACCTTCGGCAAGGGAATCGTTATCCCTGTTATCACTGATATAATTCTATGTATTGCAGTATGTGTCGCACGAGCTGTGATAAACAAAAATACGGATCTTCATCTGCCCTTCAGGATCGTTCCGTTAACGATCCTTGCGGCTTTCCTGATAGCTGTATTTATAGTGGTAACTTATATTATCAAACAGTATAAGTATCTCAGAAATACATATCAAATGCTCGAACAGGGTATGACCGTTGCCGCAGAGTTGAACGCCCGTCAGGGCGAATTTGTGGAGTATTCGGTAAATCCTTCATATTACAACAACGGTATACCACATAATCAATATCAGCAAGTCCCCATGCAGCAGAATTCTGTCACGAATACAACATCTTCAAAAAGCAATGCAGGCTGCGCAGTTATCATGATACTTATAATTATGGTTACTTCAGTTATGGGATTAATAGGATTTATGTCTTTGCCAAAAAGAATTGATCTCTCAAACTGTAAGCTCATAAGCGCCGATGTAACTGATATACAGAAAAATGTATACGAAGGTGACGAGGAAACCACAGTAGAATATATATTTAAATATAAATATTCGTATAACGGAAAGACTTATGAGGGCAGAGAAGTGTCGGTATTGCCCATAAGAAGCAAAGACAGCATTCAAATAATAATAAACCCCGACAATCCTCAATACTCTTATTATATCGGTAACTATTTGTATCTGCTTATCATATGGGGAATTCTCGTTATAGCGGGAATAATAATTACGATAGCATCAACTCGAAAAAAAAGACAATGATTTATGAGGTGATATAAATGACAACTATTGAAACTATGGGCGCAAACGCAAAGAAAGCCGCAAGAGCACTGCTCACGGCAGGCGACTTAAAAAACAAGGCTTTGCTCGCTATTGCAGACGCTCTCATCGAAAACTGCGATACGATAATCGCCGCAAACGACATTGACATTAAGCTTGCAAAAGAAAACAACACCAGGGCAGCTCTTATCGACAGACTTACGCTGACCAAAGCAAGAATAGAGGGCATGGCAGACGGAGTACGTCAGGTGGCGGCACTCCCCGACCCTATCGGTACGGTACTCAGCGGTTCAAGCCGTCCAAACGGTCTGAAAATCGAGAAGGTGCGTGTTCCGCTCGGCGTAGTGGGAATTATTTTCGAGGCACGTCCCAACGTAACCTCAGACGCAGCTGCGCTCTGTCTGAAATCGGGAAATGCTGTTATTCTCAGAGGCGGCAAAGAGGCTATTAACTCCAACAAAGCGATCGCCGAAATAATGAGAAACGCAATCGAAAAAGCAGGACTGCCGAAGGACTGTATCTCTCTCGTTGAAGACACAACTCGAGCATCGTCTGTTGAGCTTATGCAGTTACCCTATCTCGATGTGCTTATCCCGAGAGGCAGCGCAAACCTGATCAAAGCAGTAGTAGAGAATGCAAAGGTACCCGTAATCGAAACAGGGGCAGGCAACTGTCATGTATACGTTGACGATACGGCAGATATAGATATGGCCGCAGAGATCATCTACAACGCAAAGACCTCACGTCCGTCGGTATGCAACGCTATAGAAACAATTCTTGTGCATAAGGACATAGCGTCAGCAGCCCTGCCTGTTATCAAGGCAAAGCTTGACGAAAAGAATGTAACGCTTCGTTGCTGTGAGAGAAGCGCAGCAATACTCAGCGGTGTAGAGAATGCCACAGAGGAAGACTGGTACACGGAATACGGAGATTATATTCTTGCGGTAAAGATAGTTGACAGCATTGACGACGCTATCGCACATATTTCGAAGTACAGCACGGGACACAGCGAATGTATTGTAACAAAGGATTATGCAAATGCACAAAAATTCACGGATGAGGTTGATTCTGCGGCAGTATATGTAAACTCATCAACAAGATTTACAGACGGCGGAGAGTTCGGACTCGGCGCAGAAATAGGTATATCCACACAAAAGCTCCACGCAAGAGGACCTATGGGACTCAACGAGCTTACTTCAATGAAGTTCATCATCAGAGGCAACGGACAGGTGAGATAAAAGATGATACATTGAATGGCTCGCTGAGACCATCCCATATCTTGTGTAAACCTCCAATAAGGTGTAAAATAGAAACACCGAATTGGAGGTTTTACAAATGGCAAGAAAGAAACGCACACCGGA
>OMYH01000071.1 GCA_900315255.1 uncultured Eubacteriales bacterium
GAGCATTATCATGATATCGACCGCCGTCGCTGTTCATGCTTTGGATTATGCCATATCGTCCTATGATATCACGGTATTCGGCGCTTGTGTATTGGCTGCCACGGTTGGAGTGTATTATGCAGCCTGTAATGTCCGGGTATGCTTTCCTTGCGTTCTCCAGCGTGCGAAAGCAAAGAGATGCTCTCATATTATCTCCAATTGCAAGTCCAAGAGGCATCAGATCAAAGCAATCAAATATTACGGAAACATATGCTTTACCGTCTTTAGCTTTACGCTCACTGATATCGGTAATGGCTTTTTCAAGAGGTTTATCTGCGTGAAAATCACGCTTTAAGAGGTCATCTGACTTACGTGATACTGTTTTCCTGTTCCCATTTTTGACACTCTCCTTTTTCTTTTACTATACTTCGGTTGTCTGGATTGTGTCAAGTTTTATTATACAACATCAGAGGGTTGTGGATAGCCCTTTATTATAGTTTTTTCGTGACGGAAAGAAAAGAGCGGCGAGCAGGTCTTACCTACTCGCCGTGATTGATTATTATTGTTTATGTTGCTATTGGTTTGTTGATCAGGCTGTCCTCCCCCGCCATGCCGATGCTGTAGCGAAGAACAGCAAGCGCGTTGTTTGCGGTGATTTTGTAATATTGTACCGAATCGGTAAAATTCTCTCTTTGATAAAGTGCAATCACGTTATTGCGTTGTTTTAAAGTTGTTTCTTAGTTTTGTGTTAGTTATCGTGTCGGTTTTATTACAATTTACATCGTCTTTTACTGATAGGATCAGTTCGCCGCCAGTCTGTATTTCTGCCCATAAGCCGTATAGTTTTCAATAAACTGAGGTGTTCTCTCGGCTTTCAGCGCTGTCATATATTCATGACTCAGGAGCTTTGCCTGTCCAATTTCGATAATGGCTACAGCAATATTAGAGCAGTGGTCAGATACTCTCTCGCAGTTGATGAGCAGATCGGAGAGGTATACACCCAGTTCAGGACTGCATTCGCCTGTACGAAGTCTGGAGATATGCTTGTCACGTATCGTTGCTGTCAGATCGTCAATGACTTCCTCCAACGGTTCAACGGTCATAGCTATACCGGTATCCTGCTCGGAAAAAGCCTTGACGGTGATCTCGGATATTTCGGTGAGAGCTGCAAACAGCGTAGCGAAATCAGCTCTCGCGCTGTCGGAGAAGCTTTGATCGTTACGGTTCATCTCAGCACCGATCTCTATCATATTGATAGCATGGTCGCTGATTCGCTCAAAATCGCTGATACTATGAAGCAGCTCTGTGACGGTACGGCTGTCCTCGTCTGTCAGGCTGTGTGATGAAAGTTCCAGCAAAAAGTCTGAAAGCTGATCTTCCATAACATCGAGTTTCTGTTCCTTTTCCTCTACGCTCAGAACGCCTTTCTGCGTATATGTAAACATTGCCGACAATGCTTCATGCAGTGCTTCCTTTGCGATAACTGCCATTTCTTTGGTTCGTTCTCTGCACTGAGAAACAGCGAGCGGCGGGTTGGCAAGCAGACGCTTGTCGAGAAGCACTTCTGCTTCTTTTTCTTTGGAGTCAGGTATCAGCTTTTTGGCAAGCTTTACAAGCTGATTTGAGAACGGCAGGAGCATCACAGTCGTCAGTACATTAAAAATGGAGTGCACTGCCGCTATTTCAACTGCACCTATGGGTTTATCTACAAAGCTGAAATTGACCAGTCCATTCGCTATATAAAACAAGGTCAGGAAAACGATAGTACCGATAATATTGAAGGACATATGCACAGCGGTAACTCGTTTTGCGTTCTTATTGACACCGATAGAGGAAAGCAAAGCGGTCACACAGGTGCCGATGTTCTGTCCCATAATGATCGGTATCGCCATGCGGTAAGAGATCGCACCTGTCATAGCGAGTGCCTGTAAAATACCTACTGAAGCCGCCGACGATTGAATGATACCGGTGAACAATGCTCCGAACAGGACGCTGAGTATAGGGTTCTTGAATGCAATCAGCATATTGGAGAAACCTTCGGTCTCGGCAAGCGGAGAAACCGCCTCTTTCATAAGCTGCATTCCATACATCAGCACTGCAAATCCGACCATGATCGTGCCTATGTCCTGACGTTTCTTTTTCTTGCTCATCATCAGCATTGCGATACCGATCAAAGCGATGATAGGCGCAAAGTTTTCGGGCTTCAGCATTGAAACGGCTATGTTGTCGCTTTTAATGCCTGCGGTACTGAGCAACCATGCTGTCAGTGTTGTGCCGATATTGGAACCCATAATAACGCCGACAGTCTGTTCAAGCTGCATAATGCCCGAATTGACAAGTCCCACAAGCATGACCGTCAGAGCAGATGATGACTGCACGGCGATGGTGATACCTGCACCGAGCGCCAGACTCTTAACAGGATTTGAAGTCATCTTTTTTAGTGTGCTTTCAAGCTTGCCTCCCGCTACTTTTTCAAGACTTTTCGACATAACGTGCATTCCGAAGAGAAAGAATGCCAATCCTCCACATAGAGTACATATTGAATAAATATCCATAATGATCTCCTATCTGAAATTTACAGTTATTGTTGTTCCAACACCTACCGTGCTTTCTACATCTATTTGCGCCCCGTGACGGTCTGCGATATGCTTTACGATAGACAGTCCGAGCCCCGTGCCGCCTTTTGCACGGCTACGGCTCTTGTCAACACGGTAGAAACGCTCGAAGATTCGGGGAATGCTTTCTTTAGGCATACCGATTCCGGTATCAGCTATGATAAACCGGTTATCCTCGATCGTGATGTCGATATTGCCGTTTTCGCGATTGTACTTGATCGCATTGTCTATAAGGTTGTAGATCATCTCGGTCAGCTCTGTGTGATTGCCTTTGACAGGCTTGGAAGTGCCATGTATCGTGATACGAATGCCTTTCTTTCCAGCCTGCCCAATGAGCCTTTCTTTGCATTCCTTTGCAGCAGCGGCTATATCCACTACATCATCAAGGGAAGCCGAAGCAACAGTATCCAGCTCCGACAAGCGCAGTATATCACCGATAAGTGTTTGCAGCCTCGCAGTTTCCGTTCTGATATTCCCTGCAAATTTCCTGCAGTCCTCTCCCTGAGCCATACCCGTTTCAATCAACTCCGCATAGCCTGAAATGGATGTCAACGGTGTTTTCAGTTCGTGGGATACATTGGCCGTGAATTCCTGCCGCATAATTTCCTGTGAGCTTCGAACAGTTTTTATCTCCTCTGCCAGCGGAATGATCTCGCTGTAGATCCCCATTTCTTCGGGTGATTTGTTCTTTTCAAGCATTTCGGGTATGCGTTTCAGAGGTGCTATCAGCTTGTCTGTCAGCTTTACGGAAACGAACATAGAAACCCCTATGATGCAGACCGTTACAATGAGTATGATAAGAATAGAGCGTTCAAACAGCCTGAATATCGAATCGGAACGAATAGATACACGCAGGATATTGCCGTCATCGAGCTTTACGGCATAGTAATAATCCTCTGTGCCGATAGTGTCCGAATAGCGTGTATCACTGCCCGTTCCGTTTTCTATCGCTTGTACTATTTCGGGGCGATCAAGATGATTGCTCATATTTTCCGTATTGGCATCACTTTCGTACAGGACTATACCGTCTTTTTTGATAAGCGTGATGCGGAAGTCCTCCTGCGCGAAGCGTTCAAGCTCATCGGGAGAGCTTATCTTATCATAGCACTGAGCCACGATATTGCATTCATGTGTCAGATTTTCTTTGACTTCTCTATGAAAAAAGCCGTAACAAACAAAAGTAGTTATCACGATACCTGTAATAGCTGTGATGATCCCCATATAGAACAAGCTGAATTGTATTTTTCTTTCCATATCATTCGTCCTTATCCAGCTTATAGCCAACATTCCGCACCGTCACGATATATCTGCCGTATTCGCCAAGCTTTGCCCTGAGAGTACGGATATGCACATCGAGGGTGCGTCCCGAGCTATCATGCCCCCATATTCTGTCGAGAATATCGTCTCGTCTGAAAACGATCCTCGGATTTGACATAAACAGTTTCAACAGCTCAAACTCCTTGTATGTTAGTTCTATAGTTTTGCCGTCTGCGGTCACATCTCTTGTTTTTTCAGAGATCGTCAGCTTCTCAAAAAATATCATATTGTCTGTGTTCTTTGCTATTCCCCGAAGTCTCGCCTTTACACGGCTGACCATTTCCATTACTCCAAAAGGCTTGCACATGTAATCGTCTGCCCCGAGGTCAAGTCCTTTAACTCGATCAAGTTCGGTATCTTTGGCGGAAATGATGATAACAGGGATATTTTCATACACTGTATTATTACGAAGATTTTTCAGTATCGTGAGCCCGTCATCACCGGGAAGCATGATATCCAGCAGAATAAGGTTAGGAAGCTTGTTTTCCAGTGCCTTGTAAAACTCTTCGGAATTCTCGAAACTCCTCACTTCAAAATTGTTCTTTTCAAGGGCATAGCTTTCAAGCTCCCTTATGCGTTCTTCGTCTTCAACTATATATATCAGCATTTTTTCACACTCCTTAAGTATCCAGTATATCATACCAATGTAAACTTGAACAGTATCAGTATGTAAAGTTCAGGTTAAATAATAAAAGCAAGTTACCGTCACTTATAACTTGCTTTATAGTGATTATCATTCCTCGTCGCTGCACTCATCAAGCCCGTGCAGGAGCTGAATATTCACGCACTCCGCAATGCATCAGAAAGTGAATTGCGGAGTATCTGATTAGTATTATTCAATTTGACTTAAGGAAACACTGAACAAATAGCTACCTTAAAAACGGATCACAAGCATGTGTAGAATTTATTCACATTATCCTACCACAATAGGTATAAAAATACGCGTTACAACACCCATTTTCGCTTCGTTAAGCGCCAATTTGTCTCAAAATGGCACACTTATCCCACTGCTTTTACCGAGCGTTTTTTCGCTTCGGCATACATCAACAGATTTGCACTTGCAAACAGCACATTCAGCTTATGATAATTGTTCGCTATGTCACGATAACGTACCTTTGTAAATCCGAAGCGATTCTTGATAATATGAAACGCGTGCTCAACTTTGGAACGTACAGATGATTTTCGGTTATCGATATATCTCTCCCAATTGATTGCGTTATCAGATACTTTCGGCAAGCTTGTCGGTCTTCTTGTAATGCGGAAATCAATGTCTTTGAAATGATCGTTGCCTGCTATCTCAGGGCGCTTTTGGACTCCGAGATAGCCCGAATCTCCATAGACGACTTCGTCGTCTTCACGCAACAGATTATGAGTTTCCGTAATATCATGAACATTTGCTGATGTCGCTGTTATCGTATGAACATACCCGCTCCCTGCGTCAACTCCGATATGGCACTTCATTCCAAATCGCCACTCGTTCCCTTTCTTCGTCTGGTGCATTTCGGGATCGCGTGCTTTCTCCTCGTTCTTTGTGGAACTCGGTGCATTGATGATTGTTGCGTCAACGATCGTGCCGCCCTTCATCATTGCCCCGCCCTGTTCGAGAACATAGCTGATAGCCTTGAACATCTGCTCTCCGAGGTGATTCTTTTCGAGCAGATGTCTGAATTTCAACAGGGTTGTTGCGTCGGGAACCTGCTCGTCAACAAAGTTGATACCCATAAATTTTCTGAATGCATAGCTGTCGTAGATAGCGTCCTCTATGCCCTCATCGGACAGATTGAACCAAACCTGCAGAAGATACATTCTGAGCATTTTTTCGATTCCTTTTACGGGTCTGCCGCGTTTGCCGCTCGGATAGTACGGTCTTACAAATTCGACCCACTCGTCCCACGGAATGATTCCTTCCATTGTATCGAGGAATTCCTCCCGCTTGGTTTTCTTCTTTCGGCAGCTGTATTCGTAATCGCTGAAACTCTGCTGTTTTATATCTTTTGCCCCCTGTTTGTTGATATATCTATTATATCATACTTTTATCGAACGGGGTAGATTAAATCAGTGGTTCCTTAGAAAAGAAGAAACGAGAGTTGGAAGAGCTGAACGAGTTTCTTGAGGAAGCATCAGCTTTTTTCGCCGCGAGCCGTCGGAAGTCGGGAAAGAAGAACGGTTAAGGTTCATCGCTATAAAGACTGATGACGGCAAGATTACGGGTAGGATCAGCTTTTACTGCCGTGCTTTGGAGGTTACCAGAGCTGGATTCTACGACTATCTCGATCGTAAAAACAAGCCTTGGAAATACCAGCCTCTTGCGGACGAGATGATGAAAATACATAATGAGGACAAATGCAACGACTGCTACGGCAGAAAGCGCATGTATATGGCATTGACACAAAAGAAAGATTCGGGAGAAATCGACATTGATATTCCCTGCGAAAGTACTGTGTGCAAGGTCATGGAGAGGATCGGACTTCTCCACAAGCCCCGCAGAAAACCGAATGGCATCACAAAAGAAGACCGTAGAGCACGTAAGTCAGATGACCTCTTAAAGCGTGATTTTCACGCAGATAAACCTCTTGAAAAAGCCATTACCGATATCAGTGAGCTTAAAGCTAAAGACGGTAAAGCATATGTTTCCGTAATATTTGATTGCTTCGATCTGATGCCTCTTGGACTTGCAATTGGAGATAATATGAGAGCATCTCTTTGCTGTCGCACGCTGGAGAACGCAAGGAAAGAATACCCGGACATTACAGGCTGCATAATACACTCCGACCGTGGCAGCCAATACACAAGCGCCGAATACCGTGATATCATAGGACGATATGGCATAATCCAAAGCATGAACAGCGACGGCGGTCGATGTCATGATAATGCTCGCTGCGAGAGTATGTGGGCGAGAATGAAAGATGAACTGTTTTACAGCCGAGGCGATAAATCCGAGAATTACACAATATCCGAACTGACAACTTTGATCTGGAGATACTTCATGAGCTATTGGACAAACAGACGGATATGTACAGCTAACACAGGGGTGCCACCTGCTGTTAAAAGAGCGCGGTATTACGATGGATTAAACCTGGCTGCGTGAAATTTGTTCGAGATAAATGTGTCAAGTATTATTGACAATTCCATAACGACGTTGACTGCTTTTCCGTTATATTTGTTTATAACAATTCTTCCGTTGCTCAAGTTATTATACTCATAATCTCCGTAGGTATCACCGCTGATAGTCACGGCCGACGCTCCTATGATAATGTTGTCAACCTCTGTGGCCTGTACGGGTAACACAAAGGCGGAAATGATGATCAGCGAGCTTAGCATAACAGACAATATTCTTTTTGCTTTCATCTCTTCTCCCCCCCTATTTAATAGAAATCATTATAATTACTCAATATAATTATATTTCTATCATTATACCGTGTCAATACCTTACAATTCTTGTTTGAGATGATCCGGCAGTATATAGTAATAAAAAAATATAAATTATATTAAAAAAATTCGTATTTCTTTAGATAATCTTCAGATAAATATGTTATAATGAAATAAAAAACAACGAAAGAAGGAATCTTATGAAACGAGTTCTATCAATAGCATTATTGGCAGTCATGATCGTGAGCATGGTCACAGGCTGTTTTCCTAAGCGTGAGTACATCAGCGTTGACGATAACCCTATGATCACGGATTACACTGAAACGGTAACAACCACCTATTCCGAAACAAAGGAACAGGGGCTGGAGATCTATGAGCGTCTGTTTGATCTCGGCAACAAGGTATCGGTCAATATACATATGACCAAAAGCGAGATCGGCAAGCTTCAGGAGGATTATCAGAAGTATACGGAAAATGATCCCAACAAAAAGTCGGAGATATACCGCAAGGCAGACGTTACATTCACCATAGGTTCGGACTCCTATACTGTCGAAGAGGTGGGCATTCGTCTGAAGGGCAACCAGACTATCAGACCGTTTTATGATTATGACGGAACTCCGAATCTGTGCAGCTTCAAGCTTAGCTTTGACGAAACCTTTGACAACGCAGAAGAGTACGGAACAGACGTCAGGACATGGGCAACAGCGGCTGAAAAAGACGCAAGAAAAAAACGCACCTTTGCTTCGCTTAACAAGCTTGACATCAAGTGGAACATCAGCTACGATGATTCAAATATAAAAGAAATATATGCCACAAAGCTGTTTGAAGCAAATGAAACTCTCGTTCAGAAAATCGGTCTTTCTCAGATGACCTTTAATGATAATAACTATGGTCTTGTTAAAATATATGAGCCTGTCGATAAGGAATTCCTGGAGAAAAGACTGCCGAAATCAGCTCTCGGCGGAGATCTCTACAAATGTATGTGGTCAGAATGCGACAACTCCGGCAACCGCACAGGCAAATGGAGAGGTGTTACTTACAACACGGATAATTCCTATGGCATACAGAAGAATTCAGACGGTATTAAGTATAATTTCAATCTGAAAACCAACAAGAAAACATCAAATCACGAGTCGTTGATCAATTTCCTTGAGATTGTCAACAAGCCGGATATGACCAAAGATGAGCTTGAAAAGGTTCTTGATGTTGATTACTATGCAAACTTCATTGCAGCAGAGTATTTCGCAGGAGATCCGGATGATATCAGAAATAATTTCAACAATCACTATATATACTTCCGCAAGGATAACGGAAAGGCTATCTTTATTGTTTATGATAACGACAGAACCCTTGGCATTACCATTGATATGAATATAAACTGCACCGATATCAGCCCTTATTCAAATAGTGCCGCAGCTATGGGCGAACAAAAAAATATGCTCATCAAAAACACGATCACCGATGATGCGACTGCAGAGTTCTCTTATATAAAAGATAAGTACACAGCTGCTTTGAAAAATCTCTCGGAAACCAAAATGCTTACAAGCAGCGATGATTTCGATCAGATGTATATCAAAGCAAAGTCAAACTATGAAGATATTGTTACACCGTATATGACCTTTGCGAATCAGAGAAAAAAATTTCAGTTCAATCTTGATGGCAGCGAAACAGGCGGAAACGAAACCAATATGTCATTTGAGCAATTCCGCTCACAAATAATGGTTCAATCCCAAATTTTGTGTAAACACCAAAACCGGTGCAAAACAGAATCAAAATATATAGTGGCGGCAGCGGCTTTGTCCGATGCCGCCTATTTGC
>OMYH01000024.1 GCA_900315255.1 uncultured Eubacteriales bacterium
TTTCAAGAATTTTGAGACGAATTTGACAGTGCGGGTCTCCAGTGGAGACCTCTGCGCAGCAGAAGCACCGATCGAGCCGGCAGGCGAGACTAAAGATGCGAGCAAGATAGGTGCTCAATCCGCAGGATGTGATTTAATCAGTGGTTCCTTAACTATATTATATCACAGTCGAACGATATTTACAACACTATCATACAATTATTCAACTGAAACAACAGCACCCCAAAACAAAAAGTCAGGGGTGCTGTTAATGATTTATAATGCCTTCTTGATAGCAGCCATAAGCTCCTCATAAGTTTCAAAAGCTTCAAGATCGGGGTTTTCTTCCTTGATCTTATCACTGCTCTTAAAAAGGAAGCCTGCCTTGCTCGCTCTGATCATTCCGAGATCGTTGTAGCTGTCGCCGCTTGCGATAGTTTCAAAGCCGATAGACTGCAAAGCCTTGACCGTAGTGTACTTGGACTTCTCCACACGCATTTTGTATCCCGTAACCTTACCGTCCTCGGCAACCTCAAGGCTGTTGCAGAAGATAGTCGGATAACCAAGCTTCTTCATAAGAGGAGCTGCAAACTGCGTGAATGTATCGCTGATGATGATAACCTGGCACATCGTTCTGAGTTCGTCCAGAAACTCTTTCGCACCTTCCATTGGTTCGATTGTTGCGATAACGTCCTGGATCTCTTTGAGTCCGAGTCCATGCTCGTTAAGAATGTTGAGTCTGTACTGCATAAGCTTATCATAATCAGGCTCGTCACGAGTTGTTTTTTTAAGCTCCGGAATACCTGTTGCCTCCGCAAATGCAACCCAGATCTCAGGTACAAGTACGCCCTCTAAATCAAGACAAGTAATTACCATAAAAATACTTCCTTTCACACTAAACACAAATTGTGACGGACAATGCCGCTGTTTACCATTTAATTATATCATCTGTTCGATGATTAGTCAATTACTTTATTGAGATGATCTTTTAAAGTACACATAACGGTACATTATATATGTTATAATAGTATTGTAATAAAAAGAGGACGAAATTCATTCACTACCATATAACTCCGTTCGCTAATTCCTGGTTGTCGGCTGAAAATATTGATATAATTAATAAATAATATTGCTTATTATGATAATTTGTATTAAAATAATATTATAAAAAACTTCAGGAGGTATAACATGAAACTCATTCACCTATCCGATCTCCATATCGGCAAGAAGGTCAACGGCTGCTCTATGCTCGATGATCAGAAATTCATTCTGCTGCAGATTCTCAATATTATTGATGAGGTGAAACCTGACGGGGTCATTATTGCAGGCGACATCTACGACAAAGGTATTCCGCCCTCGGAGGCAGTTGCACTGTTTGACGACTTTCTCTGCAAGTTGGCACAGCGGAATAAACCGGTATTCATTATCAGCGGCAATCACGATTCGGCAGAGAGATTATCGTTCGGTTCACGGATCATGAGCAAAAACAATATACACATCTCCCCCGTTTTTAAAGGCAAGGTTTCTTCTATTACATACAGTGACGAGTTTGGAGCTGTGAATTTCTATCTGCTGCCGTTCATCAAACCCACAGACGTTCGGAGAAGATTTGTAGACATGAAGCTTGACAGCAGTCTTTCATATTCCGATGCGGTGAAGATCGCCGTAGATAATATGGAAATCGATCCGTCGCAGAGGAATGTCATTATTTCTCATCAGTTTGTCATTGGCGCAGAAAAATCGGATTCCGAAGAGCCATGTTCTGTCGGTGGCAGCGATGAGGTATCATCCGATGTATACGACATATTTGATTACGCTGCTCTCGGACATATTCACGGTCCGCAAAGTATCGGCAAAGAGAATATCCGATACTGTGGCACTCCGCTCAAATATTCTTTCTCCGAGGAGTATCACAAAAAATCTGTTACGGTAGTCGAGCTGAAGGAAAAGGGTAATGTCACTATCGAAACCATTGACCTGAATCCCAAGCGTGATATGCGTACTATCGAAGGCAATTTCAAGGACTTATACGACGTTAAAAACCAGACCGATGATTACGTCCAGATAAACCTCACCGACGACGAACCCACACCAAACGCATTGAGAAGATTAAGGGAGATATACCCGAACATCATGAAGCTCAAAAACGGCAAGCACGCAGGAGAGTACTCACTCACGGCGATCGAGGAGGATAAGCAGGTGCAGGATTCCCCGCTTGAGATAGTCATAGAGTTTCTCAACGACAGAGGAGTTGCTCTGACCGATGAAAGAATAGAATACTTAGACAGGATCATCAACGATATATGGGAGGGTAAATATGAGACCGATTAAACTTACAATGACCGCATTCGGCCCCTATAGCGGCACAGTAACGGTAAATATGGACGAACTCGGCACACATGGGCTGTACCTCATCACAGGCGATACGGGCGCAGGAAAGACGACTATATTCGATGCGATAACTTACGCTCTCTACGGCGAAACGAGCGGTTCCAAGGATAATAAAAGCAGAACTGCAAAAATGATGCGTTCAAAGTACGCCGGCAAGTCCGTTGAAACGAGTGTTGAGCTTACATTTGAATATCGTGGGAAGATCTATAAAATAACCAGAAAACCCGACCAGGAGGTTCAAAGCAAAAGGGATCCCGACAAACTTGTTACACGCACTTCTAAGGTAGAGTTGATTCTGCCAGATCCCGGTGCGCTGCCCATGACCAAAGACAAAGATGTCACAAAAGCTATAACCGATATTATCGGCTTGGATAAGAACCAGTTCTGCCAGATCGCCATGATCGCACAGGGCGAATTCATGAAGCTGATCAAAGCCGACACCACAGAACGACAGAAGATATACAGACACATCTTCAAGACAGAACTGTATGATGAGCTTGCAACCCGCGTTAAAGACGACAGGAGCGAGGCAAAAAAAGTCAGGGACGATCAGGAAAATATAATCAAGAATATGCTTTCCGAGATACAAGCTCCCTCTGATTACGGTCGGATCGATGTGATCAACAAAATAAAAGAGGACAATTTTTCCGAGAATAATAAGCTCGACTCTTTAGACGAGCTTATCGAATACGACCGCAGGCTTCGTGAAGATTCGGAGAAACAGGAAAAAGAACTGGAAAACCAAAAGGAAGTACAGAGCAAAAAGATAGACAAAGTCAAGGCAGCTCATGAAACAAAGCAGCAGCTTGACGACAATAACAAGCTGTTATCCGATAAGCAGGTTACTCTGAACGAAAAAACAGAAGAGCTTGACAAAGAGCAGCAGCAAAACGAGTATTTCAAAAAGCTTCGCAACGATACCACCCTGCTCGAAAACAGCCTTGCCGACTATGACAGCATGGAAAGCTATGCTAAAGAGAGCAGCATACTTACAGCTAATATAGAGAATGAGAACAACAGGCTTTCCCTGCTTGATCAGACCAAGACATCTAAAGAAGAAACTCTCGGAATCAAGAAAACCGAACTTCAAAGCGAAACACTGCAAGGTCTTGACGTTAAGCTTGAAAGTCTGAACAACGAATCAAATAAGCTTTACGATGAAGATAAAAAGCTCAATGAGCTTGCACAGGGCTATAACGAGATCACAGGAGAGGAAAAGACTCTTGCCAGACTCAAAGACAGCTTTATCACCGCACTCGATGACTGTGTTGCTGCAAAAGCGAAATATGCGGGCGAACTCGCAGGCTTTGCAGACTATCAGAAGGAAATGCTCACGCTGATGCAGCAGCAGACCGCCGATAAAGAGAACAGGGTAAAGAACAAGGAAGCACGGCTCGACTCTTTAAGCAACGCAGGCGAAAGACTTATCAAAGCAGAAAACCAAATAGCCGAGGTAAAAGCCCATATCGAGAAAATCGGCCGCCTCTCTTTAGACAAGAAATACCTCGATTCTCTCTATAAAGACATCAAAGCATCGGAGTTCTATCTTCAGGAAAGTCTTCAGACAGCTAAGAACGCAAACAGAGCCTATGCCGATGCTTATGAGCTTTTCCTTAATAATCAGGCAGGTCAGCTTGCAAAGGAGTTAAAAGACAACACTCCATGCCCCGTGTGCGGTTCGCTGTCACACCCGAGGATTGCTCTGCTCCCCGATCATGCGCCAGACAAGAACAAGGTAGATAAGCTAAAAGCAACAGCAGACAAGGCTGAATCAGAGCGTGAGCAGCGTGAAAAACAGAGAGATACTCTCCAAGCGACATACAACGAAAAACTCAGCGCTCTGAATGACGCCGCAAAGGAATTGTTCGGAGAAGAATACAGTTTTGAGAAATTCGATAGCTATGTATCTGCTAAGACAGAACAGCTTGATCGTAATATGCAGGCTTGCAGCATGGAATTAGACAACGCCAGAGCAGATAACGATCTCAGGAAAAAGCTTGCCGAAGAGATCAAATCGGATAAGGATAAAATAGAAGCGGAAAAGAACGAGAACAGCAAGCTCCGTGAAGCTATCGCAAAGTATGAAGAGCAGTCAAAAAACACTCGCTCGGAATTCGATGAATTCATACACGAAACAGCTCCTCGTGATTTAGCCAAACTCAATATCACGCACAATATTGACGACAGCTTCACTATTATCCGCACAACGAAGCTGCCATCTTCACAGAAAGCCGAAAATAGCTTGCGCAGCTATACTTCTTCGTTTAACGATACCGAAGATAAGATCAGAGCCATAGAACAACTCAAGCATACCTTTGTTGAAAAGGGCAGCGATCAGCTCGGTAACGACTTCACTCTTGAAAATGCTCCCCTGAAAATAAGCGACAATCTTAAGGGTATGCAGGATCGTATTCGTATTGTGAATCAGAACAAGGAAGACGTTACCGGCAAAATAAAAATAAAAGAAGACCTTGATCGTTATATCGAGCAGTTAACGAAAGATATCGAAAACTGTAAAAACAGTATTAACGTCATCAACAACAAGCTGACAGAATTCCGCACGAAGAAGACTCACTGCGACGAGGAATACAAAAAGCTAAAAGAGAAGCTGAAGTATGAAACAAAAGCAGAGGTTAAACAGACTATTGAGCTCAACTCGGGCTTGATCACTCAACACGACAAGAAGCTTAATGACCTGAACAGCGAGGTTCAGACCGTCAGAGACGAGATAAGCACATTAAACGGCACTATTAGACAGCTTGAAGAGAGCTTTGATGAATCGTACCTTCTTGACATAGAAGAACAGTATCACATCCTGACAGATATTGAACACGCACTTAAAGAATGCAGAGAGTCACTTAACGATGTCACTCTTCGTCTGACAAGCAACCAAAGGATACGCGGTAGCTTAGATAAGGAATATAAGGCTTTTAATGAATACGAAAACAGATTCAAGATGATAGACGCTCTGTCAAAATATATCCGTGCGAGAACCGCAGACGGCGCAGATATCGGAAAGGTATCTCTGGAAACATTTGTACTGGGTCGATATTTAGACAGAATACTCAAATTCGCTAATGAAAGATTATCCGTCATGACAAACGGACAATATGAGCTTAAACGCCGAGAGGAAGCCGAAAACAACCGTTCTCAAACAGGGCTTGATCTTGACATTCTTGATCACTACAATGAAACACAGAGAAGCATCTCCTCCCTCTCGGGCGGCGAGTCCTTCAAAGCAAGTCTTGCGCTTGCTCTCGGTCTATCCGACGAGATACAGCATTCACAGGGCGGCATCACTCTCGACACCATGTTTGTTGACGAGGGCTTCGGTTCACTCGACGACGAGTCCCTTCAAAGCGCACTCCGAATGCTTATGGAGCTGACGGGTGAATCCGACGATTCACACAAAGGCAGACTTATCGGCATCATCTCTCACGTCAGTGATCTCAAAAATAAAATCGACAAACAGATCGTCGTTACAAAAGACAGAGATAACGGAAGCAAGGCAACTATTGTCATCTAAAAGATAGCATTAAGAAATGAGTCGGCATAACAACCGACTCATTACTTTTTTCTTATTATATTAAGGAGACACTGATTAAATCGAGTGCCGAAGTTGCGCCGTCAGATTTTTAGGCAAATTGTGCGAAAAATCCGCAGGAATACTGACGTATTTCAAGTGCAGATCGCCTGTGCCTGTCCTGACCTTGTAGGAATACTCGCCCTCGCCGACAATATAGGAGTTCTTTTTCGTATCGTAATAGGTATTCATGCTGCCGCCACGGGAGGAAAAATCCATTTTATACCCGACGCCGCTCGCAATACCCACAGAAACATCTCCGTCCTTTGAAGTCAATTCAGACTCCACGGCATAAACATTCTCGCAGACAATATTCCCATCGCCCGACTTGACATTGATACTGTCACAATTAAGATTTTTCAGAACGACCTCTCCATCGGTATTGATGTTAATACTTCTGAGATTATTGGCTATTGCTCTCGGAACACGAATTTCAAGTTTTTTGTATGCGTCTGTTATCTTTACATCGTTATTCTCAACAAAGAAGAACGAAAATTCATTATCACTGTACTCATATGATAATCTCTCGTCCTCTCTTAACTGACGGGTAGCCGCCTCTTCAACGAAATAACTTTCTCCGTCATATGCGATTATCTCAACCCTTCCGCCAACCCAATCGACATTCAGCGTGTTGATCTCATCAGGGGGATAATATTCTCCCATAACGTAGTATAAAGACATATCCGTAGGGTCATAATTAGAAAGCTTGATCATATCGCCGTATACCGAACCGGTAAGCATCGTGTTAAGACCGTTCATGAGCATAACAAGCGCAATAAAAATCACGGAGAAAACAGACAAAACAATACCACGAAGCTTCATAATTATGCTATGATAGTACCGTAAACCAAGCCGCCTGTCAGACCTGCTGCATTAGCTTCGTCTGTGTCAATATGCATAGCTGCTGCGAAGTCGCTTCTTACTCTTACTACTACATCGCCGAAGGTTGTCTTTCTTCCTGTGCCTGCGTCAACCTCAACCGATACAACCTGCTTATCTTGGAGTCCGAACTCCTCAGCTTCAGCAGGTGTGAGATGAATATGTCTCTTTGCTATGATAACGCCGCACTCGACCTCAGCCTCGCCGCAAGGACCGATAACCTTACATCCGGGTGTGCCTGCGATATCGCCGCTCTCTCTTATGGGAGGCAAAAGCCCCATCTTTCGTGCGTCTGTGCAGGATACCTCAACCTGTGTATCCTTTCTGAAGGGTCCAAGAATTGACATAACAAGCTCGCCCTTCGGACCTACTACCTTGACCTTCTCTTCACAAGCGAACTGTCCCGGCTGCGAGAGATCCTTTTTGTTGGTAAGAGTCTTGCCCTCACCGAAAAGTGTTGCAAACAATTCCTCTGTTACATGAATATGACGTGCAGAGGTTTCAACCATTACTTTCATTTTTAATCACCATTCCGTTTATTATTATTACCGACATACGGTTACTATTATTTTACACCCAAATCATAAAGAATGCAATGTGTTTAAATATATTTTATCAGATTTTTCCCTTAATATTGTAAAAAACATTTTTTTATGGTAAGATTTTAGGAGACGCTGATTAAATCGAGTGCCTATATTGCGAAGTCAGATTTTTAGGCAAATTAGTTGAAAAATTCGCAGGAATACTGACGTATTTCAAGAATTTTTATCAATACGAAAGAATGTGATATTATGTACGACAACTGGCATGATCTGAAAACTGCCTGCTATAAATGCAATAAGTGTGAACTATGCTCGACCAGAACAAACCTTGTTTTCGGAGTCGGCAACCCGAATGCCGAGGTAATGTTTATCGGCGAAGGACCGGGCGAACAGGAGGATCTCAAAGGTGAACCGTTCGTAGGTCGGGGCGGACAGCTGCTTGATAAAATGCTTGCAGTAGTCGATCTTGATCGTAATAAGAATATTTATATTGCGAATATGGTAAAATGCCGTCCTCCGAAAAACCGCGATCCCAAACCCGAAGAGCAGGATCAATGTATCAACTGGCTGCGGAATCAGGTGAAGCTCATCCGCCCGAAAATAATCGTATGTTTAGGCAGAATTTCGGCAATGCGTGTGATCAAGCCAGATATAAAAATAACCCGTGAGCACGGGATATTTTTTGAACGCAAGGGTACTCTGCTCATGGCAACTCTGCACCCTGCGGCACTGCTGCGAAATCCCAACAACAAGCCTGCAGCTATGGAAGATTTCTTCAAGCTCCGTGACAAGATCAACGAGATCTGCGACCATACCTACGACAAGCAAGGGGGGTAACTCATGGGATTTATGGGACTTGCTATTGTCGGTATTCTACTTGTGGTGCTGGCAATAGCTGCATTGATTATGATAATATGCTTTGTATTGGCAGTCGTTCTTGGAATCAAAGGCCACAAAACAGCGGCCATTATCTTAACGTCAATAGCCTCCGTTATCCTTGTCGGATTTATCGTATTGGGAATAATCATATTCATGCCGAAAAAAATTAAGGTTGAAACACCCGACGGCAACATATTTCCGATCATTGAAACAGACGCATACGCTTTTTCGGAAGCGATACACAACACAGATATCGTTACCGTTGAGAAACTGCTGGATAAATACCCCGAGCTTGTATACTATAAAGGGATAAACGGACAGTCACCTGCAGACGAAGCAAGTGTTACTCTCGACATTAACCTTGTGCAGACAATACTCGATCACGGCGGACGTTTTGACGGAGAATTTGAGCACAGCGACAGTATTTACGATTACTCATTGGAATACTTCTTCTCCGAACTTATCGGTACACCATCGAGTGACGCTATCAACGATATGGCAGAATTCATGCTGAACAACGGAGCTGCGGTTGAGTTCGATGACAACACTCACCCGAATGCACTTTTCAGAGCAGTCTGGTGCATTTGTGCAGACGGTTCGATTCAGGATACAGATATAGATCTGCTCCGTTTGCTGATAGATCACGGAGCAAGCATTACAGAAAGCAATTCATATTATACCCCGTCGGAATTTCTGCAGATGGCTGCCGGACAGTACAACATTTCGGATAAAGACAGCGGCCTCACAAAAGCAAAGAAGCTCTTGACACAGTAAACGAAGCGAACCCCTCGGAATAATCCGAGGGGTTCTGTTATGTGTGTGCATTTTAGAATTGATCTTCTTCACGTTTACGGCAAACTGCAAATACAAAGAGTGCCGTAAGCATAGCCACTGCGTAACCAATAGCATTTCTGCTGTCGCCTGTCTTTACAGGATCTGCAGAGCCGCCGCCCGATTGCTGCGGAATAGGATTATTGACAACTGTTGTGGTTGTGGTCGGTGTTGTGTTCTGCTTGTTGTCAGTCTCCGTCTTAGGCGTATCGGAATCTTTCTTCTCTGCTGTTCCGCCGCCGATTTGTGTCTGCGATGTATCGGTCGTCGGAGTATCGCTCGGGGTTTCGCTTGTTGTATCCGTCGTCGGTTCGGGAACAACTGTCGTATCTGTTTCAGGTTCCGGAACTACCGTCGTATCCGGGTTCGTCTCGGGAACTACCGTCGTATCGGGGTTCGTTTCGGGAACTACCGTTGTATCGGGGTTCGTCTCGGGAACTACCGTCGTATCCGTTTCACTCTCGGGTACTGTTGTATCCGTAGTCGTGTTGGTATCGGTGGTTATCTCGGGTTCGGAATCCTTCTCTACCGTTCCGCCCTCGATCTTGGTATTGTCGGAATCGGTTTCTGATACCGATTCTGTATCCGTTGTAGTTTCAGGTACTATAACATCGGTTGTTGTATCGGGTTCGGAATCCTTCTCGACCTCCGGTTCGATATCCGTGGTCGTATCGGGTTCAACATTCTCCGAAACAGGCTCAGAATCCTCTGAAACAGGCTCGGGATCGGGGATAATAACTATTACATCTACACTGTCATCGTCCTTTACGCCTTCCTTAGCCTCTGCGGTAACAGTGCTTGTTATTGTCGGATCCTCTGTGGAATAATCAACATCGGATACCTTTACCTCGTACTTAACAACTACAGTCTGACCCTTCTCTATTCTGTCGATAGTGAGCGTGTCGCCGTCAGCCGTGTACTTGGGATCGTAGCTGATAAACTTACCGGGGAGATCCTCTTTTACAATGACCTCTGTAAGAGCTGTGTCACCTGTGTTTGTGATAATATCCGTGTAAATGATCGTTCCGTCGGGTGTATATTCATACTCCGTAACAGTCTTAACGACCTTGATAGCTGCCGCATTTACGGGAACATCCTTCGTATCGTTATCGCTCACACCTTCAGCTGCAGCTGCCTTAACAGTTGTCGTGTGTATAAAATCGGAAATATTCTCATTTGTAACTACTGTCGAGAATGTGAATGTATAGCTTTCTCCAACATCAAGCTTCGGAATAGTGAACGAGCTGCCGTCTGTTTCATACTCAACATCAAATGTTCCGTCAATGCTCTCTGTTACAACTACATTTGTAAGAGGAACATCTCCCTTGTTTGTGATAGTATCGGTCCAGACTACTGTTTCGCCGATCTTGTATGTTCTGCCGTCAACTGTCTTTGTAACCTCGATCTCGGGATCGATGATCAATGCAAAGTTTGTGTCTGTTGCAGATACCTTGTCGCTCGATTCGGCAATACTGTCTTCGCTTGCAGTTGCTGTAACTACACTCGTGACCCTGCCGTCAGCAACATTCTCATCATTTGCGGGTACTACATAATAGTAAGTGTAGCTCTCGCCGGGCGCAAGCTCTGCTATCATGATATGGTCGTTCATGATAACTGCACCGTTTGTCAGTGTGAATGTACCGTCCAGATCTTCGGTAACCTTTATGTTAGTAAGCTTTGTATTACCGTCATTGGTAACAATATTTGTGAATACAACATTGTCGCCCTTGCGGTAGTTCTGATTATCCACAAGCTTCGTTACGTTTATCGAATAGTGCACAACTTCAACGAGTGTGCTGTCATCGTCGCTTACACCTTCGTCCGCAGTTGCTGTCAAGTTATTGATTACCGTACCGTCTTCGGCGATCGGTGCATCCTTCGCATTGATAGTATAGAGAAGAGTTACGCTTTCACCCGGTTCGAGCTTATCGATCGTTACAGAACCATTCTTGTTGAGCGTACCGTCTGCGACGTCTGTATATCCGCCCTTTGTGAAGGCTTCTCGTACTACTACATTTGTAAGCGTTGTATCGCCTGTATTTGTTACGACATCAATGAAGACAATATCCTCCAGGTCATTGTAAACCTTCTTCTCATATGTTGTACTTACCTTGATATCATATTCTGCCGGCTTAGGTGTATCCTGCGATTCAACTCTATAGACATTTACCGTACAGGTATCGTCGTACGATACGTTCTGTGCCGTTTCAACATCTGCATTGTTAATGATAATATCATCAACCGCAACGCTTGTGGGAACCTTAAAGTAGAAGGTGTAGCTCTCGCCCGGCTTCAGATCGGGGATCTTCGCTGTTGTACCCATTGCGGTAAGACCGTCCTGCGGAACGTACTGTCCGATCAGATCCTGGTTTACAACCACATTCGTCAGCTTCGTTTCGCCTGTGTTCTTAACGGTCTCAGTGTATACTACTGTTTCGCTGTCTTTGTACAAAGGCTTATCGGGTGTCATTGTGATCTCAACTGCGGGAGTAAGCTCGAACTCGATCTCTCTCTCAACACTGTCACCAAGGATATTTGTACAATATACAACTATCTTGTTCTTTCTTGAAGAGTAATCTACAGCATTCTCCGGAACAACGAATGTAACATCATCGAACTTCTGATCCCTTGCGATCGTTGTTTCGTATGTTACTTCGTCCTGATCGTTGACAACCTTGATCGTGTAGCTGTTTACATAAACAACGTCGTCCTTCTTTGTTGTCTCTCTCTCGGGAGTATCTGATGTTTCAACAACAAATCCCTCGTCAACAGGCTTTGTAAATGTAAGCTTGAAGGTGTTCTTGTCGAATGCCAGATCTTCAACAGGATCGGGTCGCGAAGCAAGCACAACCTCGCCCCATTTGTATTCGGTGTGGCGGAGAAGGCCTTTTTCGCCGGATAGTATATAAGAACTATTATTTTGACTAACTTCTCTCATGCTATATTGACTGTCATATTCGGTCGCAGTATTGTAGCTTCTTATAAACTCACCGTCAAGATAATATACATTTCCTTTATGCGCCCAAGTACCGTCCCTGTAATATGCACCTAATCGGGCATCTGAATAATCATAGTGTCCATTAATCTCTGTAGACATCATCATCACTTGATTAACGACATTATACGGTGTACCTTTTTCTTTGTTTTGCAACATATCAAGCGGAAAACTGATTTGATACCCATCATAAGTATCTTCTATTATCTCGTCTGTGTTCTTTTTCACTCCGCTTTCAAAATCGCCGTACTTTGCATAGGCTGCAGCATCTGTATGAACCCATGTGCCTTTGACTCCTATACTTTCAGTATATGGAAGGAATGATTTAACTGAAATTTTGTCAGCATTATCAAAATCAGGCATATATGACTCGTTGCCAATAACGTTAAAGCCACACTCGTTAACAATCTCAAGGTATTTATTCATTAGCTCATAGTTATTACTCTTAAAGTCCAGTACAATCTTTAAGGGAGAGTAAACATTAGTTTGATTGTAATAACGCCAACCACCGTTTTTATAAGAAGAACTTCTGACAGATCCTGTTCCGCCAAATTCAGCATATGTGTTTATTCTACCTCGATTGCCTGCAATACTTCGAATATCCCGGATGAAACCTGAACTAGTTCCTGTTTCATCCGGGATACTGGAATCATCATAAACCCTTGTCCAGTTTGTGCTATAGTATAGTTGAATTCCATTCGATAAGTACCCGCTATTCCAGCCACCAACAGAATCCACACTATATTCAAAGCCTAATTCATTGCTAGTACTGTTATAGTATTGATTATTGAAAGTAGCTTGAGCAGCTTTCGTTTCAAAGGAGTCACTAGAAAGCGCCTGCAGTTTGTCTAAGAAATTGCTGATATTTTCGTTAGAAGTTTCCCCACTTAGATCTACTGTAATCCTAAAAGGATTCGCAACAGAATAAGGATATAAATAAACATACTCCCAAGAATTATTAGAAAGATAGGACTTAACAGCATCATATCTACAATCGCTTTTATCTATCTCATTTCTAATGTTAATAGTATAATCTGTTCCCGGTATTCTCGTTAACCCAATATTCTCCAATACATATCCGTTATCTATTAGGTCAAGCATCAACTCGTTACCGCCTGAATACGAAAATCTTTGTGCTGATTCAAGCATCCAGCCGCCGTTATTGTAGAACAACTCGTCAGGCAAGCTGACTAATTTTCCGTTAATCACTGCAACCCTGCCATAGCACATATGAAGTTGGTCCGGAGAATCAGCATGCTCTTGAAGCAATTGTGCTAAAATGTGTAGATCTTCTTCTGTTTCTTTAATACCTGATACACTTGTAACAGAACTATTATAATACTTGGTATAATCAAAATCGAATACTCTGCCTAAATCAGATGATCCATCTGACACCGCTTCAAGAGGTCTGTCAAAATCAACACTTGATTTTGTATTGAAAACAATATTATCGCCTACACGGGTCTGTACTAGTTCTGTCATCTCTGACATCGTATTCATAGGAAGAACCACATTGTTATCACTGTCAATATCAACATAAAACCTGTTCGTCGTTGCTGAGCCTTTAGTTAGTTCAAATATAGCATTATCTATTTCAAGCATTGAATCGCTGTCTATATTTGTGCTGTGCGCAAGCTTAACGATAAGTGAACATAACGTTTGACTAATATTGCCTAATGTTGAAGTAATACTATAAAGTGCACCCGTTGTATAAAAGCTATATTGTATTTTTTCTATTTCCTTGTAGCTTTCATTATACTGGCTGGCAAAATATGTTTTATTGTCATTTACATACTCTGTATTATTCTCTCTTGCAGTATAATCTCCGTTTTCCAAATAGGTAAAAACATTATCTTCAACCAATCCAACAACCTGAGAGTCAGAAGTGCCGTCAGAATAATTAATATTTACCTTAAATGAAGCTCGACGAAGCGAATAAACAACATCAGAAACAGAAGATCGTCCCAACTTATAGGAGACTGCATCTTTGAGAGTAGAGCAATGTTGATATTCAGTGCCTCCCCAATTATTTTGATATGATACATATTCGTCAAACGAACAAATAACCATATCAAAATCTCTGACAATACGATAATTAAGGAACCACTGATTAAATCACGTCCTTCGGACTGAGCACCAAATTTGCTTGCATCTTTTTGTCAAATTGCACTCAAAATCCTTGAAATACGTCGACGGTGCAACTTCGGCACTCGATTTAATCAGTGTCTCCTTAATGTTACCAGTGAAATTCAGACCAATAACATCATCGTTATATTCATAAGTTATACTTTGAATATCCTGGATTTTAAGATCGGTCATCTCGTCATTAAAAATCATATTGAAAACTTTAGTGTTTACATTAGAATCATAGTGAACATTGCCTTTATAATAGCTACTAACGTTATTGTCGTAAATGCCGCTATAGACTAATGCCGGTACATTCACCACCTTCGGTAAATGACTGTCTTCCTCTGCGCTTGCCGACAGTACCAAAACGCTCATCATCATACTCGTCAAAAGCATAACAATAAGCACGAATGCCAGCGACCGCTTACATTCTCTTCTAATGCTGTCCATAACATCACCATCCCTTTCTTAAATAAAAATGCACACTTTTCATTCGGCGAACACAACACCTTCACAAAGGCATCATATTCTTCTATATATTATACCATATGCGTTCACAAATTTCAATAATTGTTTTACTGTTTATATATTTTTAGTGAATACGCACATTTTATGTGTGCTTTAAATTCGCATTAAGAATATTAAGGAGATGAAAAAAGTCAGAAGATGTCTTTTTTGTCAATTTTGACTATCTATGCTTTTCTTTATCTGTTCGAAAGTAACACCGTACTTTACAGCAATATCTCTTGCGTAGCTCACGCCCTGCGGCGGTGCTACGCTGACCCTGAACGACCGTGCGCCGTTCTCAACACCCGTTACAAGACTCTCGACACGGCTTTCACCCTCTGCCTCGTTATTGAACATTTCCAGATTCCGTGCAAGCTCGTGCATATGCGTGTTGAATATCGTTCTTGTTCCTATATATTTCATCGCCTTCACTACGTCCTTGGCGATATACAGACCCTCGGCGACGTTTGTTGTGGCAAGACTCTCGTTGAACAGCAGCAGACTTTCGTCTGTTGCCATACCGAATATTTCCGCTATCCTCTGCGACTCCTCTCCGAGTCTGCCGAGGTCTACCGTGTCGTTTTCGTCTGCCGGGAAATGAGTGTAGATATTGTCGCACGGACTGAACCTGAACTCCTTTGCGGGAACGTAGATCCCGTTCTGAGCAAGCAGGAACGCAAGTCCGACAGCCTGTGTAAAGGTGGTTTTTCCGCCTCGGTTAGGACCCGTCATAATATATATCCTGCCTTTGTCGGAGAATTCAAAGTCATTGTCGATTATCTCGAATTCCTCGCCCTGCGAACGTTTTATCGCAAGCTTCAGATTGTAAATGCCGCTTGTGTAAAGCTCCCTGTTCCTTGTGTGAAGGACTTCCGCCTTGCACAGTGTGATGTTCTTTGACTGTATCTTTTCGATAAGCTCCGCCCAGCGAATGTAGAATATGATCTCCGGCACGAGCGATACAAGGGTAAATCCGCTTATTCCTATATACTTCTGAAGAGTATTCTTAATATCCTTAACAATTTTTTTCACCATCGCAGTAACAGTCTTTGTGAGGTTTGAAGACAGCTGATCCGAGCCTGTGGGAGCTTCGGTCTTCTGAATACTGTGTATGTCATTCTGAGCGCCGATAACCAGTCTGCCCATGCCGATCTTGCACGCCTTTTGATTCTGAGGGTGAAACGACTTCATGCTCGTGAAGGCCGTACCGGAATACAATTCATCTTTGTCAGCGGTAAAGCTCATGAAATTCTTCAGTATGCCGCTTTCTGTTATAATATGTGTGTTGAGTGAGATTATTCCGGCTTCGCTCGGTCGGAGCATATTATCAAGGTTAACTCCGATAGTGATACTGCGTATCCGCTGTGCCTTTGACATAGCGTCGGCGATATCTTCTTTTATCTGCGGGAATCCCGTGTTGTCGTGAATATCGGTCACGATCTCTTTAAGCCGCAGAAGCCCCTCGGAGCGTATGTCGATACTTTCAAGAGATGACTTTATGCTTGTGATGCAGTTCACGTAGCCGTCGATCTCACGCAGGCGGTTGATAAGCTGCCACAGGTCTGATGCGTCTGTATCCTTCTGGAACTTCTCTATCTCTCTGAGATCGGCAAGGTTTGCAAGCAGCTCGCCGAGTTCCGTGCGAAGATTCGGATTGCGGAGGAGATCGTCGAATATATCCCCCCGGTACTTGATGACACGCTCGTCATCAGTAATGTTAGTCATAAGATTCTTGATACTGTTGCGTTCAAAGATCTCCTGGCTGAGATTTTCGCATATGTAATCTACAGACAGATCGTTGACAGCCTGAGGGGTGAGTGTGCTGTATTTGACATCAATATTTTCGGGTTGAAGCAAACTGAATTCCATAATACAATTCCTCCTGTTATTTTTATATGGTACATCTTTGTCGGATCATTAACCTATTCTTTAATCATATTATACACCATCAATCTAAAGAACATCTGAAGAAATCGGAATATTATAAAAAATTTTATTATTTATTATTTATCGCCTGAGAGCAGGCTTGCGTAGGGAGGGTTTGACCGTTGAGATAAATTTTCAGAAAACTATTCTATACTTTTTCTATAGAACTTTATATAAAAAGCTCCCCCCAACTATCCTGTACTTGTTCCAATCAAAAAAGCTCAGGGTGAATTATTAAAAGCTTTTTACTTATAAAAATGAAACGGCAAACCGTGATTTCTCACACTAATTCATGACTCCTTATTCCTACCTAAAAACACTCTACACTCCAAACTGCTGTAATAATATTATCACAGCATTAATATAATTTCAAAGAGGTATTAAGGAGACACTGATTAAATCGAGTGCCGAAGTTGCGCCGTCAGATTTTTAGGCAAATTGTGCGAAAAATCCGCAGGAATACTGACGTATTTCAAGTAATAAGTGGTTCCTTAATTTCTATCTTTGTAAACAATTTGTTAAAAGCAAAATACCCCTTGATTTTTTACGGAATATGGTATAGAATATACTTAGCACTCAAAGATAGAGAGTGCTAAAACAATGTTGGTTATTTCAAGGAGGAATATATTATGACTATTAAGCCACTTTTAGACAGAGTTGTATTGCAGGCAGAGAAAGCCGAGGAAACAACAAAGAGCGGTATCATTCTTGCAGCTGCCGCGCAGGAGAAGCCGCAGTTCGCAAATGTAGTTGCGGTAGGTCCCGGCGGAGTTGTTGACGGCAAAGATGTCGTTATGCAGATCAAGGTAGGCGACAAGGTACTTACAAATAACTATGCAGGAACAAAAGTAAAGGTTGACGGCGAGGAATACACGATCGTTCGTCAGTCGGATATTCTTGCAGTTGTAGAATAATTTTTCAGGAGGTAACAAATTATGGCTAAGCAGATCATATATGGCGAGGACGCAAGAAAGGCTCTCAAAGCAGGCGTAGATCAGCTCGCAGATACAGTTAAGATAACACTCGGACCCAAGGGCAGAAATGTAGTTCTCGATAAGAAATTCGGCGCACCGCTCATCACAAACGACGGTGTGACTATCGCTAAGGAGATCGAGCTTGACGATCCTTTTGAGAACATGGGCGCACAGCTTGTTAAAGAGGTTTCGGTAAAGACAAACGATGTTGCAGGCGACGGTACAACAACCGCTACTCTGCTTGCGCAGGCTCTCATCAGAGAGGGTATGAAAAACGTTACGGCAGGCGCTAACCCGATGATCCTCAAAAAGGGCATTCAGTCTGCAGTCGATACGGCAGTTAAGGCTGTAATCGACAATTCAAAGGAAGTAAGCGGCAGCAAGGATATCGCAAGAGTTGCGGCTATCTCTTCGGCAGACGAGAAGATCGGCGAGCTTATCGCAGACGCTATGGATAAGGTTTCAAGCGACGGCGTTATCACCGTTGAGGAATCAAAGACAGCTGAGACATACTCCGAGGTCGTTGAGGGTATGATGTTCGACAGAGGCTACATCGCTCCGTACATGGTAACCGATACAGACAAGATGATCGCAGAACTTGACAATCCTTACATTCTCATCACAGACAAGAAGATCTCCACAACACAGGATATTCTCCCCCTCCTTGAGCAGATCGTAAAGACAGGCAGCAAGCTGCTCATCATCGCTGAGGACGTAGAGGGCGAGGCTCTCACAACACTTATCCTCAACAAGCTCAGAGGCACATTCACTTGTGTAGCAGTCAAGGCTCCCGGCTTTGGCGACAGAAGAAAAGAAATGCTCCAGGATATAGCCGTTCTCACAGGCGGTCAGGTGATCAGCTCTGATCTCGGTCTTGAACTCGTTGACACAGAGATGTCACAGCTTGGCCGCGCAAGACAGGTAAGGATAGATAAAGAGAACACGATCATCGTTGACGGTCAGGGCGACTCCTCCGATATCGCAGCAAGAGTTGCACAGATCAGAGCGCAGCTCGAAACAACAACTTCCGAGTATGACAAGGAGAAGCTCCAGGAAAGACTTGCAAAGCTCGCAGGCGGCGTTGCAGTAATCAAGGTCGGCGCAGCAACAGAGATCGAGATGAAGGAGAAGAAGCTCCGCATTGAGGACGCACTCTCGGCTACAAAGGCAGCAGTTGAAGAGGGTATCGTAGCAGGCGGCGGCACAGCTTTGATGAACGCTATCCCCGCAGTTGAAGCTATGCTTGCAAACACAGAAGGCGACGAGAAGACAGGTGTGCAGATCGTGCTCAAGGCTCTTGAAGAGCCTGTTCGTCAGATCGCAGCAAACGCAGGTCTTGAGGGTTCGGTAATCGTTGACAACATTAAGAAATCCGAAAAAGTAGGCTACGGCTTCAACGCACTCACCGAAGAATATACAGATATGATAGACGCAGGTATCGTTGACCCGACTAAGGTTACACGTTCGGCACTTGAAAACGCAGCTTCGGTTGCTGCTATGGTACTCACGACAGAGTCGCTCGTAGCAGACATCAAAGAGCCTGCTCCTGCAGCAGCGCCTGCACCCGACATGGGCGGAATGTACTAATAACAAACAACCTTCTTTCAAACATATATGGGCGAACCGTTTCGGCGGTTCGTTCTTTTGTTAAGGACGCCCGTACGCCAATATTACCCATCCTTGCTCTATTTTGATTTTGACCTGAAACTCGCAACCACTTGCATAGTATAGCATACTCTATTATAGTTATTGCCAAAGATGACACAACAAAACGTGATTCATAACAATTTTCAATTTTAAGGAACCACTGATTAAATCACGTCCTTCGGACTGAGCACCAAATTTGCTTGCATCTTTTTGTCAAATTGCACTCAAAATCCTTGAAATACGTCCTGACGGCGCAACTTCGGCACTCGATTTAATCAGTGTCTCCTTAAATTATCAGGAAGCTCCTCATTCCCGATTAAAAAAGGCAGACGATAATCACAACCGCCTGCCTTTTCATTATATAATTATATTCTCGTTTTTAAGGTCATCTGCCCAATAGCACTCGTTTTTTGCACTGCAGCAAAAGCACATTCGTGAAAGCTTATCCGCCCTGTACAACAGCGCACCGAGCGATCTGTCTGTATCGTCTGCAGGTGTTCGGTGTTCGCTTATTGCCTTGCTTATAAGCTCCATTTCATCTGTACCATATCCGCACTGGATCAGAATATGCTTTGCTGTCCTCTCTCCTGCTATGTTGTGAGGAGTACCGTTTGTGTACTGCTCGTATCGTCCGATATCGTGCAGAAGCGCCGCCGCATAAATAATATCCTTGCTGTACTCAAGAGTCTCTTCGAGCGTGATTATATACATTATCCTTGCGGTATCGAGCAAGTGAGCAATACCGTGGCGGCAGAATCTCCTGTCTTTTTCATATTCGTTTATACTGTCAAGCAGACTGATATAGTCGCCGTTTTCGATGATTCTGTTATATCTCCCGCCGCTTTTCATCAGGAACGCACCATATCCATAAACATACGCTGTTTGTCGTGATCGCCGGCAAAGCAGCCTCTTGCAGCATATGTAACCGTCTGACTTCCGGGCTTTTTGATCCCTCTCATTGACATACACATATGCTCTGCTTCAAGCATGACCATAACGCCCTTTGGAGCGAGATATTCCTCCAGAGCATTTGCGATCTGTGATGTAAGCTGCTCCTGTATCTGAGGACGTCTTGCATAGACCTCGACAGTCCTTGCAAGCTTGCTTAAACCTACTACCTTCCCATCTGGGATATATGCAATATGAGCTTTCCCGAAAAACGGCAGCAGATGATGCTCGCAGGTGGAATAAAACATAATATCCTTCACAAGAACAACATCGTTATTGTCAACGGTAAACTGCTTTGAGAGATGCTCCTCTGCTGTTTTGCCCATGCCGCCGTATATCTCCTCGCACATTCTCGCCACTCTGTCGGGAGTTTCGAGAAGACCTTCCCTGTTTACGTCTTCGCCTATTCCCTCCAGAAACATTTTTACCGCCTGTTTTATTTTATCGTAATCCATAAAAACGAACCTCCCGTGCAGATAGTCCGACAGCCGCACAAGAGGTATCCATGTAGCAGCGGAATGCAGCTGCGAAATCGCAAGCAAAGCTTTTCGTCCTCCGACAACTTCCTGTTCGAAAGGCACTTAACGCTTCACAGCCTACTCTGCAATTATTATCTGTTAAAATTATAACACACTCCGACAAAATAATCAACGGATTTACGTACAACTATTTCAAGTGTATTCTTTTATTATTGTGTATTGTGTAGAAATAAACTAAGAGTTTCAAATGCATTTCCAAGCTGAAAACACAACGCTTGATTGAACCGTCGTCCCAAGCTGCGATCATGCGAGCATGCCAAGCTTAAAATCCTTGTTTAATCATATTTTGGAATATCCAAAGCTGTTGACAAGAGCCTCAATCTTCTCGCCGTTCTTGCATATAGGGCACTGATGCGGCTTGTAGCTTTCGTAATCACCGAGATCATTCGGGTCAAAAAGCGAATTTACAGGGTGATGATCACACTCATCAACCGTGGAAAATATAGACGCAACGCCTACGACTTTACCGCCGTAGTAATTAACTGCGTCAATAGCAACAAGGGCGCTCTTACCTGTGGTAACGGAAGCCGCAAGAATAAGCACATTCTTGTCCTTGATCATAGGAACGAGATTATCTCTGAACATGATCTGTCCGCCCGACAGAAGTTCGGGTGTTACAACATACATATTGCGGTTTGCATTCATATTGATATAGTGGTCGCCTGTCAGTTCCTCTGCAATACAAGCTCCGACAACCTGCATACCGTCAATACACAGAATAGTATCTATGATAGTATGAACTTTGTAATTCTCCGCCAGCTCTTTTGCCACCGCCTGAGCTTCTGAAAAACGCATTTTCTGAATGGTAACATCAATAAAGTAGTTCGTGTGAAGGTGCATGGTTGCAAAGTGTCCTTTTTTAACACGAAGGAACACATCGGGGTTCTTAGTTCTGATCTTAAAAGTTTCTGACATTTGTATCACCTGCTTAGTGTTTTATTTTACAATAATATAGTACAACATTTTTCAGAATAAATCAAGTATTTTATTGTATGCTATACAGACACTTTAACAGAATGGACAAATATCGCAGCTGTGAGCTTTTCACCCCGATCGTTGAAAGAAACTGCGTGTGCGGTATTACTTTAAGGAGCCACTGCCCGCAACCTTTTTACACTATTCTCTTTTCTGCATCAACAGCTTTGAAAACATCAGATAGCTTGCCGATACCGCAAACAAGATCAGGCTTATCCATTGAGATGTCGACAGTCCGAAGAAGATCCCCCTCACAGCATCGCCTCTCAAAAACTCCAGCCCAAATCTCATACAAGGATAGATAAGCAGATACAGATACACTATCCTGCCCTTCATCAATCCTTTTTTATGCAAGGCAAGCAGAGCTATAAAAATAAGAAAGTTGCCTGCCGCCTCAAACAGCGGAGTCGGAAGTCTGCAGACTCCGTTAAGCTCGGGAACCAGCGGGTTGTTGTGCGCCGTAAAGCCTAATTCCGACTCGATACCGTAGCAGCAGCCTCCGAAGAAACAGCCGATCCTGCCGAAGGTGTGAAACAGAGGTATACATATCGCAAAGGTATCTATCAGCTTTGATCTCATCTCTTTGTTATATTTTTTTGTGAATATCATGAAAGCCGCCAATGCCCCCAGAAATCCTCCGTAGAAAACCGAACCGCCGAAGCACGCTCCGAGAACCCCGACGATCTGCTTAAACGACAGCTTGTCAAGATTAAACATAAGCTTCAGCAAAACGTCAGCGTGCGTCAGACCGTATACGATATGCCCCCCGATTATAAGCCCGATAAACGTCGGCACCGCAAGAAGTATCGTGTCTTCGATCATGAAATCATCGTATTTTGTATTGCGATAGAAGAAAAATACCGCCAGAAGACACCCTATCACGGCGAATATGCCGTATGTGCCTATCTCTCTTCCGAAAACATCAATTAACGGGTACATCTGTTATCATCCTGACTTATCAGTAAAATATGTAAGGCACATCCGATCCTAAAGCCGCAACGAATCCCACAACACATAGAGAATACGTTAAAAGGAATAAGCTCGAAAAAGATACACCTATGATTGAAAGTACCAGTCCCGCAGTTGCAGTACCGGTCGGACGATGATGCCGCCGCAGTGTTTTTTTGCCTGAAGACCCAAGAACCACTCCCACCACACTGCAGATCAGAGCGGCGATCAGCAGTATGAAACATATAACAGGCGTTATCATGAAGAAGAAGTGCAAAAATGCACCGACCACCGCAATTATACCGAGCGCCAACGAGCCTCCTGCCATGCCGGTGCCCGAAGATGAATAAACGGAGCTTGACGGATAGTAGCTTTCACTGTATGAATAACTCGGTGTATGATTATTGTAGTACGAGCTTTCACGGTACGGTTTTGCCGGAGATGACGGATATGCGCTGCCATAATATGAGCCTCTGCCGTATGAATCGCCGTAGTAACCGTTCCCATAGTAAGGATTGCCGCTGCTTGAATTATTGTAATAGGCATTTCCGTAATAAGAGCTTGTGTTATATGAACTGTCGCTGTAGATTTTCCCTCGGTACGGGATCACCTGCTGATAATTATCACGGTATTTATTGTTCTGATACCGGACTATAGGGTAATACCCGTTCGGATAATCGCTCGAGCTGCCATGCGCCCTTTTGTGTGACCCGTGTTTGCTGTGATATGTCCCCCGAGGCCGTCCTGTGTATTGTCCTTGATGGTAATTTGACGGATATGCCATTGTATGCCCCCCTCTTTATGATGATAAATAAATTGATTAAATATATTGTTATTTTCAAAAACACAAGATATAATATAAGACCGCCGATTCCTCTGCGGTCTTTGCAAGTGTAAAAATAAAGGTCACATTTAAGCAGGATTAAAAATACCCCAGACTGCCCATAAGTCCGTAATAGCTGCCAAAAGCCGCCAAAGCACAGATAGTAAACAGCGTCATAAGTCCCGAGAGGCATGTACCTACTATAGAGAGTACCATTGCTGCCGTCGCTTTACCGGTAGGCAAACGATACAGTTTCAGACGCTTTCTGCACTGTACAGAGAGAATGATCCCCACAATACCGCATCCCAGACAAAGCCAGATAAAGAGCATCAGAGTAGTGAAGCCAAATACCACCGATCCCGCAGTAGAAACAATTCCCAATACCAAAGATGCCGTCAGCTTTGCGTTAAACGAACCGCCCGAACGATTGCCGGAGTTGTAATTGTAGTTATTGTAATTATTGCCGTAGTAATTGTTATAATTCTGACGATTGTAATCATATTGGCTTAACTGATAATCGTTCCTGTTATAAGACATCGACTCCACTCTCACTTTCCCGTACAACATTAGTGCACATCTTTATGCAAATTATACCATGATACGATTATTTTGTCAACATATTCTGCATATCTTATTCATGACAATTTATATATGAATTTATATTACATGAATATTATTTTTATTCTTTATCATTTATAAAAAATGGTAGCCAAATAAAAAAAGGAGAATCTGCCATTGCAGTTCTCCTTGATGTTTTTTGTATTTTACTCTACTGATACTGCCGTTTCCGATAATTCGCTCTGCTTTGTTTTTGTCATAAGAACAACTATTGTTCCGATAACAAGAACTATCGTTACGGCTATGCTGCCTTCAAGACCGAAGTCGCCGCCATTTAGAAGCTCCTTGCCCTCTACCGAGTTCATTTGGAATATTGTGTCCAACCCGCTAAGACCGCTGACCTTGATCCCATAGAAATTGCCCTGAACAAAATTCCACAGCGAATGCATAGCGCAAGCGCCCCAGATGTTGCCTCTTTTCAGTACATACACTCCCGCAAATATACCGAACAAGGATACATTCACGATAGCAAGCGGGTGTACGCCGGGATTAAGCAAATGCAGACAGCCGAAAGCGATCGACGAAACAACGACCGCCAGAGCCGCAGATGAACGTCTTGTCATTGATATCATAAAATATCCTCTGCACATAGTTTCCTCGCTCATTCCCTGAATGAGGAAACCGACAAAGAACAGCCCTATCATACCGAAATTGATATTTTGAGCCAAGCCGCCGAATTTTAGAGCACCCGTTGCAAGGGAAATTGCGACCGACAGAGAAAAGATCCCGAATCCTATCACCATTCCGACCAGATATTCCTTGACGGCTCCGTTTTTGCGGAAGCCCATAGACGCAAGGCTTCTCTTCTCGATAAAACGGCAGAACAGCATGATAAGTATTGTTGTTATTGCCGTCATGAAAAGCTGAGGCAACTGAGGTACGTTCATTGCTAACGCCGACACTGCGCTTTGGTACTCAGACATGGTGAGTTCTCCGTTCTGAAACTGCTGTGTCGCAATGGCGTATTCTTCACTCGACATTATGTTTACAGTCTCCATCACAGCTAACGGAAGTCCCAATACTATTTCGACCACAAGAGTAACAGCTAAGAATATGAGTATCTCAATAATAAAATTATGTCCCTTGGGCTTTGCGGGCTGCGACGGATCGGCATTCTTATTGACTATGCCCTGTCTTGCCTCATCAAGCATTTTGGTTCTCGGAAGTAAATTCTTCATTACAATTCTCCTTATCTTGCAAACATTATTTTTTCACTGTTGAACATATGTCTTAGCAGCACCATACCGAGCGCCGAAACAGCTATATTTATACATACAGTCACACAAATATGGACAATATCGGCTGACCGCGCGAATATCCCAATCAGGCTCTGCACGGAATTCAGTATCGGAATGCAGTACCAGTAAATCTCCGCTTTAGCCTCGGTGGAATACATCGACGAGAATCCCGCAAACATTACGATCAGCATAACCGGAAGAACGAGCGTTGACGCCTCCTTGACAGTCTTCGCATATGCCGACAACACGGATATTATAGTTATAAAAAGAATGACCGTAGACAAGATCACAATGACAAGTCCGACATAATCTCCTGCGCCGTAACCCGAAAGCGACATCGACATATTTTCGCCGCTTTCCACCATCTCGCCCATCAGGGCAGGCATGGATAATATCGTTCCGATACAGCTTGAAATACCTCCGAGCAGCGCCATCAGCGAGAGCGCCAGCACCTTGCCCAAAGCGATCTGTCCTCTCGGGACGGGCGTGAGCAACATTGCCGCAAACGTTCCCCTCTCCTTTTCTCCAGCAATACTCTCGGGAGCAATCGCCATACAGCTTGAATAAATGAGCATAAGCAGCAGCATCGGAAGTATCGATGCAAATATCGTACCCGTTGCGTCCTCGCTTGTTGCCACATCGTAACTGACATTCTTTTCATCGGGGTTTATGTCGAAAACGTTGCTGATATTCTGCTCGACCCGATCGAGTATCAGGGTAACTCTATTAAAAGCGGCAGACGAAGCCATGTCCGCAGAGTTATAGTATATCTCCACAAATGATACATCGCCGCTGCCCGGCGTATATTTTGCGATACTGCTGTCAAAATCCTCGGGGAAAACCATCAGCAGATCGGCGTCCTTAGTTTTCAGCTTTTCTTTTATACCCTCGGCTTCTTTTTCGGTGATCCCGATAATGTTAAATCCGCCGTTCTCGATTGCCTCTCCTGCAATAACGGGCATATTGACAACATATGTTTCATAATGCTTTTCCTTTGAGTCCTTCATCATTCCCGAGAGAGAGCTGCCCATAACGCTGTACAGCAGAAATATCATAAGTCCCGGGAGAATTACCGTAGTGAAAAAAAGCCTTTTGTCACCCAGAAACCTCGCCATTTCTTTCCTGAATACTACAAACGCTCCGTTTTTCATACGTTATCCCCCTTTCTTTGAGAATACAGGTCAAAAAACAGATCTTCAAGCGTCTGTTTCTTTGTAAGATCATGTATGCTGCCGCACATTATCATCTCTCCGTCGATAATTATCCCTGCCCTGTCGCAAATCTTTTCCACAAGGCTGAAAATATGCGTGGAAACAATTATCGTCTTTCCCTGTGATCTTAGCTCCAGAAGATAATCCGTGACCACCTTTGCCGTAATTACATCAAGACCGTTTGTCGGCTCGTCGAATATAATAATATCAGGGTCGTGTACCACCGACATCACGATAGACGTTTTCTGCTTCATACCCGTTGACAGATTTGCGATCTTCACCTCGGCAAACTTATCTATGCCGAATTTCGAGAACAGCTCAGCCTTGCGTTTTTGACGTATATCATCGGGTATTCTGTGCATATCCGAGAAAAAGTCATACAGGAAATTCGGAGTAAAAAACTCCTCCAGCTTGAGTTCGCTTGTGAGAAAGCCCATTTTTTCACGAACCTTTTCGGGTTCCTTTACAACGCTGATGTCGTCGATGAATGCATCGCCGCTGTCGGGTCTGATCAGAGTTGCAAGCATACGCAGTGTTGTTGTCTTGCCTGCACCGTTAGGTCCGAGCAAGCCGAATATCTCGCCCTCATATGCCGAAAACGATAATTTGCTGACGGCTTTCTTTATTCTGTCATCAGTATTCTCAAGCTTCTGCTGCTTTTTGGAGAGTCTGAAACTCTTTGTCAGCTCCTCCACCTTCAATACCTCTTTAATTGTCATTCTCCTCCTTTACGCAACTGTATATTAACAGTATATACAGTTAGCCTTCATTTGTCAACAGATAAACAAGATTTTCAATAAAAAAACACAAAGCGGTGCATAAGTTATCCTATACACCGCTCAATCTGATAAAAGATCAGTCTTTTTTCTCTATGCTTACTGTTTTCTTAGATGCCTGCTCGGGGTTGTCGATGACGGGAGCAGCCGTCTGATCGGGTGTGTACGGCTGTGTTGTCTGCGAACCTGTCATATCGGGGATAACGGGCGTCTGGGGTGCAAACATATTGTCGTTCATCGGAGCAGCAGGCGCTGCGGGAACTACGGGAGCATTCGGCATAACGGGCGCTGAGGGCACCGAGTTCATAGACGTATCATAACCCGGTGTTGAGAAAACGCCGTTATCGGGAGTCATAGCACCTCCCAGGGGCTGATGCTGTGTTTCGGGCAGTTTCGTGCCGCACAGATTGCAGAAAGCTGCACCATACGCTACGGCATTACCGCACTGAGGGCAAACGTTTCCGCCCGGTGCGACCTGCGCTGTGGGAGCTTCGGCAGGCATTTGTGTGCCGCACGAATTGCAGAACATTGAGCCGAGAGCTACCTCTGCACCGCAGTTCGGGCACATTCTGACTCCCGAAACAGTTCTGAGCTGCTCCTTCAAAGCGTCGATCCTCACATATGCGTCCTTAACAGACATCATCTGATCTGCAAAATCGGCATTAGGATTGTCCTTGTTTGCCTCGTAATAATTCCTTCCGATAAGCTGGAAGATACTGTTGATCTGCTTCTCTTCATCAGAGAGCTTTGCGTTAAGTCTTGTCTTCTCGGCAAAATTCTTCGTTTGATTAGCAGCCTCCTGGCCTACCATTGTCAGTTTCTTTGTAATATCATCAAAAAATCCCATATTCAAAACCTCTTTCTTATTTTATTTTCTTTAAGATTATTCGTTTGCTTACCATGGTTTTATTGTACCACGGGATACAATAATAAACAATGAAATTAATCTTAAGCAAAGATTAGAAATTCATTAAATTACGTCAGCGGATAGATTTTATAATAATTATTCATATTGGTGAACTTCTCATAATAAAGCTCATCGGTGGTGACCTCTATATCGAGCTTTGTTTTGTTCAGGCGGTTGACTGCCCTGCACAGACGCTCCCCGTCCTCGGCGGAGAATCCCTCATACTTAAAATACCCGAGGGTAATATGCGGTGTGAGCGGATAAGGCAGCGCGCGAACGCAGTCAACAACACCGTAAAGAGATATCAGCTTATCGTAGTCCTCTTTTGTCTTGGGTCTGAGCGCAAGAACGACCGACATGCCTACCATATTAATAAGATAATTCGATTCAAAGCAAATCGTGTTCTTGTCTATCTTTCCCGAACAGGCATATTTAAGCAGGATTATCTCGTTGCGGAACATATCCTCCCCGATCTCCGACACATTCCCGGAGTTGCTCAGATCATGCAGCGTGATATGCAGGTTATCGTTTTTAAGCCGCTCGGCAAAGCAGCCGCCCGCTTCGGCGTATAATGCATTAACCAGTTCGCCGACCTGCGTCTTTGCTTCATCGGGCAATTCAAAAATAACCGTATCGCCATAAAAACGTCTGAATCTGTTGGAACTGTCGACCTTATCTCTTAGAGCAGGGTTCACCGAAAAATATTCGTTCGGCAGCGTCATCACGGGCTGTTCAAATGTCTGTATTCGTTTCAGAAACTGTTCATAATTCTCCACGGATAAACCTCCCTTTACGATAAAAATAAAAGATTTATTTATTATTATTCATTTCTTCCGATTGTTTCGCAATATTATACATATTTATTACCTGAACCCTGACCAACCCTGCCGAAACAAGAAGAACTATCGGCATTGATATGTTTAGCCCGAATTTTCCTGCAATTATTATCACGAACGTCTCTAAAGCAAGGATCAATAGTATTTTCAATATCTCTTTGCCGATATTAGTTTCCAAAGTATGATTTTCTTGCCTGTTTTTTACCTTCTCTAAATTCTTCAGAAAAACAGCATAGCTTTCTTTTAACGTTTCGTCCTCGGGAGGCTTTCTAAGCTATTCTTTAAAAGTAGATTCAGTGCCGCCGTCGACTAATATCATAAATTGTCTGTCGGAAAAATATGTATATTTTCCATTTGGGAACATATATTTTACCATACAACAACGTCCTTTATTTTACTCCCTTTTGAGCCTTGACGGCAGCTTCTTCGATATTCTGATAAGATCCTCATCAAGAACAACGTTGTACAGATGAGGGTCAAGCACAAGCCGAGTACAGTTCTCCGCAGCGTCGAGCAGTTCAAGGCAGTTCTCATAAGGCATATTCACAAGCGAAGCGCCCTTGAGGTTCTCCTGTCTTGCGTTCTCCATTCTTGAATAGACAGGCATATATATAAATCCGTCTTTAGCCTTATAATACTGCGGAGTTACAGTGATCGTCCCCTTTGCGGGGAACATGACGGAGTTATCTGTGTTTCCATTCGGATCGACATTTTCCGCATCGGTCGTGACTGCTGCAGGTACGAACAAATTCGAGTCACGCAGACAGCTCAAAAGCGAAAACATATTCTCCTTGTTCCTGTTTTTGATGAATCTCACCACCAGACCGCAGAGGACATCTCCGTTTTTCAGCATTTCGGGAGTAACAACAAACCCCTTGCCCGCTGTATTTTTACTGCGGTCGGCTGAGCCGTTAACATTTGCTTTCATGTGTTTTTCTCCATATCATAGTGTTTATTATCATTATTATAAATAAAATTACGCTTTATGTCAATGAAAATTATGACAATTTTCATTCGTGAGAAAATATGTTTTCAAAGTTGCGTTTTTTCTTTTGTTATGGTAAAATCAATTACAGACTATTTCAAAGGAGAGTTCTTATGAAAAAGCAATTTCTGGAGGTAGGTCAGATAGTCAATACCCACGGACTAAAGGGCGAAATGCGTGTTGACCCGTGGTGCGACGGCCCCGAATTCTTATGTATGTTCAAGACGCTGTACCTGAAAAACGGTGATAAGCTTAAAATAACCAAATCTCGTGTACAGAAAAATGTCGCCGTTATAAAAGCCGAGGGCATAGATACCATTGAGCAGGCGGATAAGCTGAGACGTACAGTTCTGTATATAGACAGAAACGATATAGAGCTTGACGAGGACGTGTTCTTCGTGCAGGATATTCTCGGCTGCAGAGTTACCGATATTGATACAAAGAAGGAGTACGGTACGGTAACGGACGTTCTTAAAACAGGAGCGAACGACGTCTATCAGATAACGGACGACATCGGAAAAAATTATCTCATTCCCGTAATAGACGATGTTGTTATCTCCACGGATACCGACGAGGGCATCATAGAAATACGTCCGCTGAAAGGAATATTCGAAGATGAGGATTGACATAATAACCCTGTTTCCCGAGATGTGTGAGGCTGTTCTGAGCGAGAGCATTATCGGCAGAGCAAGAAAAAGCGGCGCTGTTGAGATTGAGTGCCACCAGCTGAGGAATTACGCCTTTGACAAGCACAGACGTGTAGATGACGCGCCCTACGGCGGCGGTATGGGAATGCTGATGATGGCGGAGCCTATCGCCCTGTGCTTTGAGGACATATGCAAGGAAACAAACTCACGGCCGCATTTCATCTATATGTCGCCGCAGGGAAGAACACTCACGCAGGACAGGCTCAAGGAGCTGTCACAGCTTGACAATGTATGTATACTTTGCGGACACTACGAGGGCGTTGACGAAAGACTCATTGAGGAATATATAGACGAAGAGATCTCTATAGGCGACTATGTTCTCACGGGCGGCGAGCTGCCTGCGCTGGTATTTACCGACGCACTGGCGAGAATGATACCCGGTGTCCTGTCCGACAGCGAGTGCTTTGAGATGGAAAGTCACTATAATTCTTTGCTCGAATATCCGCAGTATACCAGACCCTCAGTATGGAGAGGACGTGAAGTTCCTGCAGTGCTTATGAGCGGTCACCACAAGAACGTTGAGGATTACAGACGGGAACAATCCGTCATAAGAACAGCTCTGAAACGTCCCGAATTACTTGAAAATGCCGCACTCACCGACAAGGAACGTGAATTAGCGGAGTCTTTAATATTCACTGAGTACAAAAAGTAAAAAAAATATTATAAGAATTGCACAAAGAACAAGTTTTCATCTTGTTTTCAAATGTTCATCAATCCAAAGTTGAAAATAACTGTTGACGATAGAATTTGATGTGATATAATATAAATATAAGTTTTATGCTAAGTAAAGGGCTTCAATAACAAATATTCTAAGAGAGAGGGATAACAATGAGTGTTAAGGAAGTATTAGTAGAAAATCAGGTAGGCCTGCACGCACGTCCGGCTACATTTTTCATTCAGAAGGCTAACGAGTACAAAGCTTCGATCTGGGTAGAGAAGGAAGAGAGACGTGTCAATGCGAAGAGCTTGTTGGGTGTGCTTTCACTCGGTATTGTTGGCGGCACAACGATCAAGATCATTGCTGACGGTTCGGACGAAGCAGAAGCTGTTGACAGTCTGGTTGCTCTTGTTAAGTCGGGCTTTGCATCGTAACTGTATACATTCTTACGATAGGTTAGCATTCAGCGTATTGAAAGAACATAATCCAATCATAAAGCATCGACTGAGTCGGTGCTTTTCTGTTTAGAGGACAATAGTCATGAATCCGAAAATGAAAGAACTGAGAGAAAAGGCGATGAAGCTCCCCTTAAGCCCCGGTGTGTACATTATGCACAACTCAAAAAAGGAGATCATCTATATCGGCAAGGCCAAGGCACTCAAAAACAGAGTCAGCCAGTACTTCGGCTCGCAGAACAATCACCCGGAAAAGGTCAGGAGAATGGTCGACAATGTCGATTACTTCGAGTATATCATCACAGACAGCGAGTTTGAAGCATTGGTGCTTGAAGCAAGCCTTATCAAACAGAACAAGCCGAGATACAACATTTTGCTGAAGGACGACAAGGGATACAGCTATATTAAAATATCGAATGAGGAATACCCACGTATAACCGAAGCCAAAAAGCCGGACGGCAGCGGAGAGTTCATAGGACCCTACACAAGCTCGTATTATGTAAAAAACGCTGTCGATCAGGCAATAAAAATATTCCGTCTGCCCGACTGTACAAGGAGATTTCCCGAGGACTTCGGCAAAAGCAGGCCGTGCCTTAATTTCCACATAAAACAATGCTGCGGTCTGTGTACGGGTAAAATACCGAAAGAGGAATACCTCGATACGGTACGGCAGGCGGTCGATTTCCTTAAAAAGGGTACGTCCATATCCGTAAAGGAGCTTGAACATGAAATGTACGAAGCGGCGGAGAATCTTGAATTTGAGAAAGCCGCACGGATACGTGACAGAATAACCGCAGTCAGACGCATGAGCGACAAGCAGAAGGTCGTGGCGTCAAAGGTACGTCATCAGGACGTTATCGCTTTGTTTTCCGACGGGACAGACGGCTGTTTCCAGGTGTTCAGATATAAGGAGGGGATGCTGTACGACAGAGAAACATTCCTCATCAAGGATATAGGCGATGAAAATACGGCATATTCGGAATTTATCGTGCAGTACTATACGATACGTGAAGATATTCCCCCGCAGATAACCACTGACAGAGAAATAGAGGACAAAGAAAGCTTAAACCGTTGGCTTGAAAGCCGTACCGACAAAAAAGTGAAGCTGTTTGCGCCCCAAAAGGGCGAGCAGAGTCATCTTGTCACAATGTGCAAAAACAACGCCGCTGAGGTTCTTGCGCAAAGCAAAAATACGCAGGGCAGGCAATACTCCGTACTGAAGGAGCTGGGCGATCTGCTGGGACTTGCAAAGGTACCGTCATATATAGAATCGTATGACATATCAAATCTGGCAGGAACTGAGAATGTGGCGGGAATGATCGTGTTTGAGAACGGCAGACCGCTGAAATCGGCATACAGGAAATTCAAGATAAAATCGTTTGAAGGGCAGGACGACTACGCTTCGATGAATGAGGTTCTGACGAGGCGGTTCGAGGAATACCACAAGCTGAAGGACACAAACGAGGGCTTCGGCAGACTGCCCGATCTTATCCTGCTTGACGGCGGCAAGGGTCAGATCTCTGCGGTAAAGCCCGTACTTAAAGCCGCAGGAGTAGACGTGCCTCTGTTCGGCATGGTCAAGGACGACAAGCACAAGACCAGGGCGATAACCGACGGTCAGGGAGAGATCGAGCTTAAATCTATCCGCAGCTGCTTTACGCTTGTGTCACAGATACAGGACGAGGTTCACCGTTTTGCGATCGGCTACCACCATCAGCGGAGAAGTTCATCGACATTCAAAAGCTCGCTGACAGATATAGACGGTATAGGAAAGACAAGGGCAAAAAATCTTTTGAAGCATTTCGGGTCGATAAAGAATATCAAAGAGGCGGAGCTTGAAGAGCTTGAAAATGCGCCGACAATGACAAAGAATGCGGCGCAGGCGGTTTACAGCTTTTTTCATAAAAAGGGTGAAACAGATGATTGTTAATCTTCCTAAAAAGCTTGAAATTTTACATGATATGACGCAGTATAGCCATAAAAAGGGGACTGCACAGTAAACACTTACTCCCAGATTATTGGAATTAAAGAAACACCGCCAATTCTGACATTTGGCGGTGCTTCTTTTTTTATTATTATTAATTATTCTTTTTGAAATTTTATTTTACATATTTAAGCAAAATCTCTATATTTTATACTTGAATTACGGCGCAATTATGTTATAATATATATGTTATTCTTAAAATTGTCTGAAGGAGATGTAAAATGGAAGCAAAACAAATTCTTTCCGTATTTATGAGTATTGCAATGCTGTGTCCTGCATGTATACCTGCAAATGCGGATACAACAGACAAGGAAACCGGAAAAACCGCCATCTACTACTTTCTCGCCCCCGATAACCGGTTCGACACAACAAAGGGTGCAAAAAACGAGGACATAGGATCATTCAACCGGAACGAAGACATCACCATGAAACCGTGGCTAGGCACAAAGATTAAACTCTCTCCCGAAACCGGTTTAAATATCTATAAAATAGAAAATATCCCCACGGAGTATACAAATATCGTCTTTAATTCATATTTCAATGTAAACATAAGCTCGCTGACAGAAGACAGACCTTATGCGTGCCAGACAGACGACCTGACCACCACAGGCTGCAAGACAGGCGAATGCCCTTATGACAAAACGCTGACCACCGACAGCTTTGACGGCTGGATATATGTCTGCAACTTAAACGACATTTACGACAATCCTGCCAACGTAAACAGCTGCACAGGCGGAGCATGGTTCACGCTTGATAATTACAGAAGCAGCAGCGATTATTACGGCACTTACGGTCTGACAGAAGATACAGACACCGGAACTTACCCCGGAACATACGGCGACTATGAATATGATCTGAACTCCGACAATACCGTCACCATCACGAGTTATTCCGGCAGCGACTCCTATGTTAACGTACCGGAAGAGATCGATGGCAGGAAGGTAACGTGTATCGGCGACGAAGCCTTCAAAAACAATACTGCTATTAAAAGCCTTGATCTCCCGAAAAGCGTCACAACAATAGGCAATTCTTCCTTTGAGAACTGCACCGGAATGAAGAGCATTTTGGGACCCGGCTTAACAAGCATAGGCGAATCGTCTTTTGCGGGGTGCAGCGGTTTTAACGGTATGACGTTTTATTCATCCATGTCGGAAATGGGACGCTGCGCAATGGCAAATTGCTCGGGACTGGAACACCTTGTGTTTAAAGAGGGCATGACCGAAATTCCTGAATATGTATTTTGGAACTGTACGAATGTAAAAACGCTTACCATCCCCGAAAGTTTAACGACGATCGGAGAATCCGCATTCGGACAATGCGCGGGCATAACCGAAATAAGCTATGCCGGTTCGGAGTCACAGTGGAAGCAGATCACAATCGAAAGCGGTAATGAGTCTTTGAAAAATGCGGTTGTACATTACGGCAAGACAACATCAGACGTGATCTGCGGCGACGTTGACGGCGACGGCAAGATCTCTGCAAAGGACAGTATGACAGTTCAGCGTCATGTCGTCAAGATCAAAAAGCTCGGCGATAGCTTGCTTGCTGCCGCAGATGTAAACGGTGACGATAAGGTAACCAACAAAGACTCTCTCGAGATACTGAGATTTACTATAAAACTGTCCAACAACGACAGAATAGGCAAACCGACAGCCTGAGCTTATTTGCAGTACCGGACAGGATATCACTTGTGCGATACTGCTTTTTTTAATTAAGTAAAAAATTAACAAAAGGTAAATTTTGCGATCTTATTCAAAAAAAATGTAATTAATTTTAATAAACCACTTGTAAAATTACCAAAAATAGTATAAAATATATAACGTACTAATTATAGTAATTCTATTTTAGGAGGATAAATAAAATGGCAGTAAAAGTTGCAATTAATGGTTTTGGCCGTATCGGCCGTCTTGCTTTCCGTCAGATGTTTGGCGCAGAGGGTTATGAGGTAGTTGCTATCAACGACCTTACAAAACCTTCAATGCTCGCTAACCTTCTCAAGTATGACACAGCACAGGGTGGTTACTGTGGTGTTATCGGTCAGAACGCTCACACGGTTGAGGCTGACGACGAGGCTAACACAATCACAGTTGACGGCAAAACACTCACAATTTATGCTAAGGCTAACGCTGCAGAGCTTCCTTGGGGCGAGATCGGCGTTGATGTAGTTCTCGAGTGCACAGGCTTCTATTGCTCAAAGGCTAAGAGCCAGGCTCATATCGACGCAGGCGCTAAGAAGGTAGTTATCTCTGCTCCCGCAGGCAACGACCTCAAGACTATCGTATTCAGCGTAAACGAGGATACACTCACAGCTGACGATACTATCATCTCCGCTGCTTCCTGCACAACAAACTGCCTTGCTCCCATGGCAAAGGCACTCAACGACTATGCTCCGATCCAGAGCGGTATCATGAGCACGATCCACGCTTACACAGGCGATCAGATGATCCTTGACGGTCCTCACAGAAAGGGCGACCTCAGACGTGCAAGAGCAGGCGCTGCTAACATCGTTCCGAACTCAACAGGCGCAGCTAAGGCTATCGGTCTTGTAATCCCCGAGCTCAACGGCAAGCTCATCGGTTCTGCACAGAGAGTTCCTGTTCCGACAGGTTCAACAACTATCCTTACAGCAGTTGTTAAGGGCGCAGACGTTACTAAGGAAGGCATCAACGCAGCTATGAAGGCAGCAGCTTCCGAGTCCTTCGGCTACAACGAGGATCCGATCGTTTCTTCTGACGTTATCGGCATGAGATACGGTTCACTCTTCGACGCTACACAGACAATGGTTTCCAAGATCGCTGACGACCTCTATGAGGTACAGGTTGTTTCTTGGTACGACAACGAGAACAGCTACACAAGCCAGATGGTAAGAACTATCAAGTACTTCGCAGAGCTGTAAGTTCACTGTTTGTACAACCTCTCCCCCGTTCATTCGGGGGAGTTTTTTTATCCTTTTTTAGTATTACTTAAACATTTAGCCAAGACTAATTTCTTACCAAAAAATTCCGTTTTACCCGGTGATATTTGACGACCTGATGTACGAATAATTAACAGTATGTTAAAATATTGACGTAGTATTTAAAGTATAATTTTAGTGAATGTGAATATTTGATAACACGCTAAATAGTTAACAGAAAAGAGGAATGCATTTATGTTACCAAAGTTCAGCGTCAGGAAACCTCTGACTGTTTTTGTTGCCGTTGTGCTTGTTATTGTACTGGGAGTTGTGTCATACCTCAATATGACGCCGAGCCTTTTTCCGAGTCTGGAGCTTCCATACATAATCATAGTTACAACTTACATAGGCGCAAGCCCCGAAGAAGTTGAAGCGACTGTCACCCGACCTCTTGAACAAACGATGGCGACGCTTGACAACGTCAAGGAAATAACGTCAAGCTCCTCGGAAAACTACTCGATGGTATCTATCGAATTTGAGGATATTGTCAATATGGATACCGTTACCGTAGATCTCAACAGCAAGCTGACACAGCTCACAGGCTCATGGGACGAAAAGGTCGGAGCGCCGTACATAATGAAAATCAACCCAAATATGCTGCCCGTTGCGATCGTTGCTGTCAGTAAGTCCGACAGCACGATATATGAACTGTCGGATTTCACGAAGGACGTTCTTGAGAATAAGCTTGAGGGTATCAACGGCGTAGCCTCGGTTTCCGTCGGCGGTATCGTGGAGCAGTCCGTTGAGGTGGTTTTGTCGGAGAATAAGATCAAGTCCGTGAACGATACGGTTCAGACTGCCGTCAAAAAGCAGTTCGCCGACGCCGAAAAAGAGCTTGACGACGCAAAGACTCAGCTCGAAGACGGTCTTGAGCAGGCAAAAACCGGCAAGGATGATATCGAAAAGGGCAAGGAGCTTTTAGACGAACAGCACAACGAGATAGCCTCTCAGCTTTCCGCAGCGGAGGCGGAAATATCTTCAAAAGAAAAGGAGCTGCTTGAAACAAAGCTCACTTTAGTCGACACTATCGCCGACCTCACATCGCAGAAGGAGCAGCTCACCACCACCCTTTCCGTCATGAAAGAGGTTCAGAAGGCAATGCACAGTATCCTTGACAGACGTGACGATCTTCAGAATGATTACGACACCCTGAAGGCGCTGCAGGATTCCTACTCCGCTCTGCAGTCAAAGGACAGCGAGCTTCAGACTGCGCTTTCCGCTATCGAAACAGACTCCACACTCTCCGAGGACGACAGGAATAAAGCAGTAGAGGAATTCAAGAGCAGTCCCGAATACACGCAGACGAAAGCGTCGTTAGCCGAAACCGAAGCTCAGATGAACGCCAGGGGCGTTACTCCGCTGACCATAGATATTACAGTCCGTGCAACAAAGAGCGCGCTTGATCTCGCCAATTCGTCTTTAGACACAGTCAACACCGCTATTAAGGAATTAGGCACTTCATTTGAAACCATAGACGACGATGTGCAAAAGCTTGAAGACGGTCTTTCTCAGATGGATGAAGCGATCAACACACTTTCTGAAACGATTGAACAGCTCGATGAGGGTGCGGTGACCATAAAAGAAGCAAAGACAGAGCTTGGCACACAGAAATCCCAGGCGGAATTTCAGATGACTTCTGCCGCAACCGATCTGAAAATTTCCGAAAACACCGTTAACAGCACGATCACACAGTTAGAGCAATCGCAAAAGGAGCTTGACGAGGGCGTAAAGCAGCTCAACGAAACAAAAAAGGATACTCTAAAGCAGGCGGATATCACAAACACGATCACAATGGATATGATTTCTCAGATCCTGACCGCACAGAATTTCTCCATGCCCGCAGGCTATCTGACAGGCGAAGACGAAAATATGCTTGTTCGTGTAGGCGACAAATTCTCCGAAACTGACGATCTGACAAATCTTCTGCTTGTTGACTTAGGCATTGATGACGTTGATCCTATCTATCTCTCAGATGTTGCCGACATTAACCTCGTTGATAACAGCGGCGAAATATACGCAAAGCTCAACGGCGATAACGGAGTTATGGTATCGTTTACAATGCAGTCTACTGCCGCTACCGCAGAGGTATCGGATAATATACACAAAGCGCTTGAAAAGCTCTCGGAGGAATACCCGGATCTCAGCTTCACCTTCTTGATGGATCAGGGCGATTACATTCATCTGATAGTGAATTCTGTCCTCAGCAATCTTATCTGGGGCGGTCTGTTCGCTATTATTATTCTTCTGTTCTTCCTGCGTGACATTCGTCCTACATTTATCATAGCTTGTTCTATACCAATAAGCGTTATTTTTGCGATAGTGCTCATGTATTTCTCGGGAATCACGCTGAATCTTATATCACTGTCGGGTCTTGCCGTCGGTGTCGGTATGCTTGTTGACAACTCTGTTGTCGTAATAGAGAACATCTACCGACTCAGAAACAACGGCGCTACACCCGTTCAGGCGGCTGTTTCCGGCGCAGTTCAGGTCACAGGCGCTATAATAGCCTCTACCCTCACAACGGTTGCGGTGTTTCTGCCGATCGTCTTTGTACACGGACTCACACGAACACTCTTCCAGGATATGGCGCTTACGATAGGTTATTCCCTGCTTGCAAGTCTTATAGTAGCGATCAGTCTTGTTCCCGCAATGGCGCAGGGGATGCTGAAGAAACAAAAAAAGAATAAGAAAGAAAAAGGCGAATCAAAGCTGTTCAAGGGCTACCGCAAATTGGCTTCGTTCACTTTGGATCACAAGGTTTTGCTCATACTCGGCTCGATCGTGCTGCTTGTGGGTTCTGCTTATCTTTCTCTGAAAATGGGCTTCTCCTATATGCCGAGCATGGAAAGCACACAGATCTCAGTAAATGTAACAATGCCCGACGACGCCGATTTTGAATCCGCAACAAAAACTACCGATGAAATTCTCAAACGTCTTGACACGGTAGAGGACATAAACACCGTTGGCGCCGTAGTAGGTTCAAACGTTCTGTCAAGTATTTCGATAGGCGGAGGCGGCGGTGACGATACTTCCGTATCGCTGTATGTTATACTCAATGATGAAGATAAGCTTACCCGACCCATTTCCGAGATATGCACAGAGATGGAAGAGAAATGCTCCGATCTCGACTGCGAGGTCACTGTTGACCCCTCGGGTATGGGCAGCATGATGTCAATGATGACGGGCGAAGGAATATCGATCAATGTTTTCTGCGACAACTTTGACACTCTCCAGGAGGCTTCAACAATGATTGCCGACACACTGAACACAGTGGACGGAGCGCAGAACGCCTTCAACGGAATTGAAGACACCACACAGGAGCTTCGTATCAGCGTTGACAAAGAAAAGGCTATGAAAAAGGGGTTGACCGTTGCGCAGGTATTCATGGAAATTTCTGGCATGATGACAAGCGAAAAGCAGGCTACTCTGATTGAAACAGGCAGTGACAGTCTGACGGTACAGGTGGTAGATGGGGCGGCAAAGGGTCTGACGGAAAAAGACATCAGAAACCACATCATCGAAACGACCGATATGAAGGGGGAAAAGATAACGGCAAAGCTGTCCGATATAGCCACGATCACAAAAGCAGACAGTCTGAACAATATTACAAGAATCGATCAGAAGCGTTACCTCAATGTCACCGCAGATGTTGCCGAGGGCTTCAACTCAACGAATGTTGCAAATGCCGCAAAGACAGAAATAGATAAGCTCAATCTTCCCGATGGTGTAACATATGAGCTTACGGGATCGTACGAAACGACTATGGACGCAGTAATTCAGCTCGGAGAAATGCTCCTGCTTGCGGTAGCGTTCATCTATCTGATAATGGTAGCGCAGTTCCAGTCGCTGCTGTCGCCGTTCATCATCATGTTCACTATCCCGCTTGCCTTCACGGGAGGATTTATCGCCCTGATAATAGCAGGACTTGACATGAGCGTTATTGCGATTATCGGATTTATTATGATGGCAGGAATAATTGTAAATAACGGTATCGTTCTTGTCGACTACATCAATCAGCTTCGTGCGGAGGGCATGGCAAAGCGAGAGGCGCTTATTGAAGCGGGCGTCACACGAATGCGGCCTATCTTCATGACGGCTCTCACAACGATCCTCGGTCTGTCGGTGATGGCATTCAGCCGTGATTCAAGCTCGGCTATGATGCAGCCTATTGCACTTGTATGTATAGGCGGACTTATCTACGCTACGATAATGACGCTGTTCGTCGTACCTGCAATATACGATATATTCAACAAAAAGGAAATCAGAGTTATAGATAAAAAAGAGCTTGAGATCTTAGACGATTGATTAATAAGTGAATTAAGGAGACACTGATTAAATTGAGCGCCGAAGTTGCGCCGTCAGGTTTTTAGGCAAATTGTGCGAAAAATCCGCAGGAATACTGACGTATTTCAAGGATTTTGAGTGCAATTTGACAGTGCGGGTCTCCGGTGGAGACCTCTGCTCAGTGGTTCCTTAATTATTCCCCGAACTGCAATGAAGCAATTCGGGGAATTTGTTTTATCACAAATTTTCTGCCAGAAATACATCTCTGTATTTCGTCTTAAAGAAATCTCTGCAAGCCTCTGCTTTTCTTTTATCCTCAAACACAGCATACACTGTCGATCCGCTGCCAGTCATCACAGCACCGAGTGAACCGTCACATTCAAGCAGCTTTGACTTCAATTCAAGCAAAGGTTCATTGTGAAGCGTTTCTTCAAAATCGTTGCGAAGATTTTTGCCTATCAGCCGTACATTGTCAAGGCATTCAAGCATTCTGTCTGTCGCACAATACCCCCTCGGTTCTGCGCTGTCGACCGCCTCGAAAGCTTCTTTTGTAGATACACCGAACGGCGGCTTTACAAGCACAAAATACATATGCGGCACGGGCTTTAATCGGGTCAGGATCGTTCCCGTACCCTCCCCGAGAGCCGTTCCGCCCATTATACAAAACGGTACGTCTGCGCCTATTTTTCCCCCGAGAACATACATATCATCATCACTCAAGGGCATATCGTACATCTCGTTTAATCCTTTAAGCACCGCCGCACCGTCTGCCGAACCGCCAGCAAGTCCTGCCTGTGTGGGAATCCTTTTCTGTATATCAATATGCAGACCTCTGTTATCACACCCTGTTTTTTCAAAGAACAGCAAAGCGCACTTCACGGCAATATTACTCTCGTCACACGGTACATCTGGATGTTCGCAGCTTACCGTTACTTTTCCGGAATCATTCGTGCAAAGTGTTACCGTATCACAAAGACTGACCGTCTGCATAACGGTTTTCACCTCGTGATAGCCGTCTGCCCTCTTTCCTGTTATATCAAATGTCAGATTTATCTTTGCATATCCTTTAACCTGTATTTCCATATGTACTCCTATTCGTCAAACACGCCCGTACTCCACAGACCCCTGTTATTGCTTTTTGCGTCATATTCAAGCTGTTTAAAGTATTCCTCATACTTATTGTTCGGTTTTATGGTATACACCTTAGCGTATCCCTCTTCAAGCAGCGTTTCATTGACCATATTGTCATCAACATATACATATGCAAGCACCCTGTCGTATCGGTCATATGGCTCTTCACCGTACTCTATATAGACATACTTATCCTCGATCAGATACTTTGTATAGTCGGAGGCTAATTTCCCCTCGGGAACATTTTTGTCTTTATTCGGGTGAACGGACTCGGGTGTATCTATGCCGATCAGTCTGACAGTAGTCGTCTTGCCGTCCAGATCTATTTTTATTGTATCTCCGTCAACTACCTTTTCAACATGATAAGGGCCGCCGAAGCCCGAATTCTCCACAGGAACATGGTCCGCTCCTTCCGGCTGATATGTCCACACAAAGATTATCGCCGCAAGCAGCACAAATGTCAGCACGGCTTCTTCTTTGGACATTCTGAAATACTCTGATATTTTGTTACTGTTCGGCATAGAATCACCTTATTTCAATGTGCAATGAGCAATGACAGATCGCAGCCTGATATACATAATTCCTCAGTATTCCGTTTCCGTTAATCAGAATTCAGTCTTGATACTCCGCAGGAACAATCCCGACAACGCTTCGGCAGGGTCTTGTTTGTCCGATATTACGGTATTCACTGCGTGCACTATAGGCATATCTACGCCGTACTTATCCGACAATGCCACCATAGCCCGACAGGTAGCGACGCCCTCGGCAAGCTTTGTGTACGGCTCACGCTTAACGAATTTCTCGCCGAACATTCTGTTCTGGCTGAACTGCGAAAACAGGGTTGCTTCATAGTCACCCAAATGACACAGTCCGTATGCAGAGATCTCGTTTCCGCCCATCGCTTTTATCAATCGTCCGACTTCACGTGTGCCTCTGCTCATCAAAGCACCCTTCAGGCAGCCGTAGCCATAGCCGTCAAGCATACCTGCGGCGATTCCAATAACATTCTTTGCAGCAGCTCCTACTTCGCTTCCGATAAGGTCTGTACCGAAATAGAACCGTATCAGCTCGCTCGTGAACTCGCCTACCAGCTTTTTCTTTAACTCCTCGTCATCGCTGTCTATAACCATGCAGTTAGGCACACCGCTCACAAAATTCTGCGGGTGTCCGGGTCCTACCCATACGGCAACCGGCACATCTCCGAGAACATCTTTCACTATCTGCGACAGACGGCAGCCTGTACTCTCTTCAATTCCCTTCATGCAAAGAACAAAGGCTTTGCCTGTGAGATCATATTTCTTAACATCCGACAAAAACGATCTGAGCGACTGGCAGCTGATCGAGATAACTATAACCTCGGCGCGTGTGACAGCTTTTTCAAGGTCGGAGGTTATCTCAAGAGTTTCGGGAAACGTAAGCATTCCGTTGCTTCTTGTTTCTTTCAGTTCGATAAGCTGAGGTGCATCCTCAAGTCCCCATGTCATAACATCATGACCTATTTTGTTCAGATACCATGCGATAAAAGCGCCCCATCGGCCGCAGCCCAATACAGATATATTCATAATCATAATCTCCTCGTTTTTTATAATAAAATCATTAAAATGATTATACCATTATGCAGTACAAAAGTCAAAACATTATATGTATTATTAGTTAATAGTTTGTAAAAATCCCCCTGCCGTTAAGACAGGAGGATCATTGTTATAATGTGTTATGTATTACTTTACTTTCCAGAGTTCCTTAGCGTACTGGAGGATCGTTCTGTCAGAGCTGAACTTACCTGCGTTAGCTACATTCATAAGGCACTTCTTGCCGAATGCTTCTCTGTCTGCATAATCTGCATTGACCTTGATCTTAGCCTCAACATAAGACGGGAGATCGAGGAGAATGAAGTAATGGTCGGGGTGATGCCACGAAGCGCCGTTCACAAGCGAGCTGTGAAGCTCTGCGAAGCTGCCCTCGCCATGTCTGCCACCGTCGCTGAATGTACCGTCGATAAGCGTGTCGATGACCTTCCTGATCTCGGGGTTACTGTCATAGATAGCTTTTGAAGAGTAAGAACCGTTAGCCTTAAGCTCGTCTATCTTCTCAACTCTTGCACCGAAGATATACTCGTTCTCCTCGCCTGCTTCCTGAGCGATCTCTACGTTAGCGCCGTCATATGTGCCGAGAGTAACTGCACCGTTGAGCATGAACTTCATGTTGCCTGTACCCGAAGCCTCTGTACCTGCTGTGGAGATCTGCTCGGAGATGTCTGCTGCCGTAACGATCTTCTCTGCATAGGATACGTTGTAGTTCTGTACAAATACTACCTTGATCTTGTCGTTTACATCGGGATCATTGTTTACAAGATTGCCGATCTCATTGATGTACTTAATAATAGCCTTAGCTCTTGCATAGCCCGGAGCTGCCTTTGCGCCGAAGATAAATGCTGTCGGCTGCCAGTTCGGAAGCTCGCCGTTCTTGAGCTTGAAGTAGATATCCATAATGGAGAATGCGTTGAGCAGCTGTCTCTTGTACTCGTGCAGACGCTTAACCTGGATATCAAAGATAAATGTAGGATCGAGCTTGATGCCCTCGTGCTTTTCGATGTAATCTGCAAGCTGCTTCTTCTTCTCAAGCTTGATAGCGTTGAATCTCTTGATCGTGTTCGCGTCAAGATGTGCCTCGAGCTTTTTGAGCTCGTCAAGATTTCTCAGATAATCGCTGCTGCCGATCGTTTCTGTCAAAAGCTCAGACAACTCAGGGTTGCATAGACCGAGCCAGCGGCGCTGTGTGATACCGTTAGTCTTGTTCTGGAAACGCTCGGGGTAGATTTTGTACCAATCGTTGAGAACATCGTTCTTGAGGATCTCGGTATGGATCCATGCAACACCGTTAGTGTAGCTTGATCCGTAAACAGCCAGTCTTGCCATATGTACAACACCGCCGTCAATGATCTTCATGTTGCTGATATCACACTTCGGCGAAAGCTCCTTGACAAGTCTGTCTGCGATCCTCTCGATAATAGCGTAAACCTCGGGGATAACCGACTTCATAAGGTCGATGTTCCACTTCTCGAGAGCCTCTGCCATTACCGTGTGGTTTGTATATGCAAATGTCTTCTGTGCGATCTCGAATGCAACGTCAAACGATACGCCATCAAGCATAAGCAGACGGATAAGCTCGGGGATAGATACAATCGGGTGAGTATCGTTGAGCTGGATTGCAGCGTGCTCGGAGAACTTGCTGTAATCATTGCCGTACTTGCTTCTGTATCTCTTGAGAATATCCTGAAGGGAAGCAGAACAGAAGAAATACTGCTGCTTTAATCTCAGTACCTTACCCTCGTGTCTGTTGTCGTTCGGATAAAGAACCTTTGTGATATTCTCTGCGTCGTTCTTAGCCTGAACAGAACCGTTATAATCAAAGTTATTGAACTTGAGGAAATCGAAGTTCTCGAGCGGCTCAGCCTCCCACAGACGAAGTGTGTTGATGTTCTCCGTGCCGTAGCCGATAACTGCCATATCATAAGGAACAGCCTTGACTGTCTGATCCTTGAACTTAACCTCTACCGTATCTTCGTTTCTTCTGATACACCACGGATCGCCGAAACGCTGCCAGTCGTCTGCTGTTTCTACCTGGAAGCCGTCAACTATGCTCTGCTTGAACAAGCCGTACTTGTAGCGGATTCCGTAGCCGTCAAGCGGTACGTCCTGTGTAGCGGCAGAATCAAGGAAGCACGCTGCCAGACGTCCCAGACCGCCGTTGCCGAGCGCTGCATCGTCTATTTCCTCAAATACATTGATGTCAATACCCTTCTTTGACAGGATAGACTTAACATCATCGAGAATATCCAGGCAGTACAGATTGTTATACATCATGCGTCCCATCAGGAACTCAGCCGAGAAGTAATATGCGCGTCTGTTGTCTGCGTGTACGTTCTTAGCCTTTGCCCAGCGGTCTGCGATCTCGCCCATTACAGCCTTGCCAAGCTCCTCGTGCAGCTCGGGTACCGTAAGTTCCTCGATCTCCTTGCAGTAATCTGTCTTTGCTGCAAGCTCAAGTCTTTCGAGTATTGAGTTTTTCTCCGTTTTCTTTTCCATTTTCTTTTCTTCCTCCAGCCTGTTATAGGTTTTGGTCAACTTTCTGATTTTTGCGGCAAGACCACCGGCAGCATAATCCTTGCGGACACGCCACTCCCAGTTTCCGCCGAGTGTTGACGGAATATTCATTCTTGCCTCACTGCCAAGACCTAAGTAATCCTGCATCTGAATAATACAGTAATCGCTTACGCTCTCGTATGCAGTTCTTATTATACCCCAGTTGAACGGCTCGTCCTTACCCATTTTGCAGTATTCTCTTGCGAATTTAACACAATGCTCGGGAGCGGATTCCATCCAACCGATAAGAGTATCGTTGTCATGCGTGCCCGAATATACAACACAGTTCGGTGTGTATGTATGGGGCAGATAGTTGTTCTCCTCGTTTGAGTCGAATGCAAATTCAAGCACCTTCATTCCCGGATAGCCCGAATCCTTCAGCAGCTTGATAACGCCCGGAGTCATAGTGCCGAGATCCTCGGCAATGATCGGCAGCTCACCCAGCGCTTTTCTCATGAGATTGAAGAACTCAATGCCCGGTCCGTCCATCCACTTACCGTTGATAGCGTTCTCTGCAGGGAATGGGATCGCATAGTAATCATTGAATGCACGGAAATGATCTATTCTTGTTATATCAAACAGTTCGCTTGCAGCCTTAATGCGGGCGAACCACCACTTGTAGCCTGTTTCTTTGAGGTACTCCCAGTTGTACAGAGGGTTGCCCCAGAGCTGACCCGTTGCCGAGAAATAATCCGGCGGACATCCTGCAACACAGACAGGCTGTCTGTTTTCGTCAAGCCAGAACACCTCGGGATTAGCCCATGTGTCTGCGCTGTCCATAGCAACATAGATAGGCATATCGCCGATTATCTCTATGCCGAGCCCGTTAACATAAGCACGGAAAGCCTCCCACTGCTCATAGAATTTGTACTGTACAAACTTCCAGAACGAGATCTCCTTCGACAGCTTCTTTTTATATGACTTAACGCCCTCGTCTGTTCTCAGACGGATAGACTCGTCCTCCCACTCTGTCCATGCCTTGTTGTCAAAAGAACCCTTGACAGCCATATACAAAGCGTAGTTATCAAGCCATTTTTTATTTTTTGTACACCATGCCTTGAATGCCTTTTTTGCGTCTTCAAGAGCAGGATCTCTTTTATTGAAGTTCTTGAAAGCGATCCTCAGAACAGAAAATCTGTTGTTGTAGATCTTCTCATAATCCACCTTTTCGTCATTGTCGCCCCAATCAAGCGCCTTGTAATCCTCAGGCTTAAGCAGACCCTCGCCGCACAGTGTGTCGAGGTCTATCATATACGGATTGCCTGCGAATGTGGAGAACGACTGGTACGGTGAATCGCCGTAGCTCGTAGGACCTACCGGAAGGATCTGCCAGTACTTCTGACCCGCACCCTTTAAGAAGTCCGCAAATTCATAAGCCTCCTTGCCTATTGTACCGATACCGTAGCGTGTAGGCAGAGATGTTATAGGCATAAGTATACCTGCTGCTCTGGACATTAAAAATTCACAACCTTTCTGTCGGTTCGCTTAACACCTGCGAACCGCTGTAATTTTTGTTATATGTTAGATTATTATTGTACGGAACAATCCCCTACATAGATTATATTTTATCATATTATTGCAATATCTGCAAGTGTTAAAAATAAAATAAACGAAAAAATAATACAAAATCCTTTGTTTTATCGTCAATAAATTATAGATTTTTGCAATTCCGTGACGAAAAAACGATTATTCGGAAAATTCCACTGACTTTATGAACACAAAATTCCCGGATATCGGCGAATAATACATCAAATCCGATACTTGAAATATCACGCCGCCAATGCTATAATTGTTAATATGAAAAAAATACAGATGGAAAGAGGCATTATATATGAAGAGATCTCCGAGCAGATTATGGATGATAATTCCCTGCTACAACGAAGAAACCGTACTCCCGATAACGTGCGAGCTGTTTTTAAATGAGCTCAAGGATCTTATAGAGAAGAAGAAGATAACAGACGACAGCCGTATTCTTTTTGTCAATGACGGCAGCCGTGACGACACATGGAACATTATCGAGAATCTGGCGAAGACAGATCCCCATTACATAGGAATAAGCCAGAGCCGCAACAGAGGTCATCAGAACGCCGTTCTTGCAGGTCTTATGGAAGCTAAGGATAAGGCAGATATAACGATCTCTATCGACTGCGACGGTCAGGACGACATTTCCGCTATGGAAGCAATGGTAGACGAATACCACAACGGATATGAGATCGTCTACGGAGTAAGAAGCAAGAGAAAAACAGACACATTTTTCAAGAGATTCACTGCGGAGAGTTTTTACAAGCTGCTCAACAAAATGGGCGCAGAGGTCGTGTTCAACCATGCCGACTACAGACTCATTTCGTCGAGGGTGTTAAAGGAGTTCGCCGAATTCAAGGAGGTCAATCTTTTCCTGAGAGGTATGATCCCGCTTGTAGGCTTCAAGAGCACATCTGTTTATTACGAGCGTCACGAGAGGATCGCAGGCGAATCGCACTATCCTCTAAGCAAAATGCTGTCGCTTGCGTTTGACGGAATAACGAGCCTGAGCGTAAAGCCGATACAGATGATCACGATGTTCGGCTGTTTTGTTGCGATAATGAGCTTTATCGGAGCATTGTGGGCGGTAATATCCGCTTTGACGGGCAACACCGTTCCCGGGTGGACGAGTATGACTTGTATCATCTGCTTTGTCAGCGGAATCCAGCTTATTTCTCTTGGCATAATCGGAAATTACATCGGTAAGATCTACATGGAAGTAAAACACCGCCCGAGATATATCATCAGCGAACGCACATGGGAACAGGAAGAAGCAGAAGCAGAAGCAGAAGCAGAAGCAGAAGCAGAAGATAAAGCGCAAAGAACCGTGCCGGAAAAGACCCTAAGGAAGCCTCAGAGAAAACCTCAAAGAAAGCCTCAGGGAAAATCACAAGGAAAACAACAGGAAAAGCCGCAGGAAAAAGAACAGTAAAACCTGATCAACAAACAACCGCCCACCGTAACAAGTGAGCGGTTATAGTTTTATTTTCTATATTGCGTCAATTGATTATGTATACATTTTTTTGAATATGATTTATGTCAGAAATTACGAATGCCAATCTCCGCCTTTTATTGATTCTCCGTTGTCGTTTCTTGTCGGAGTTGTTTCCGTTCCGAGGTTGCCTGTGAGATACATTATCACCGACAGCGCCGCTATCGGGGCAGTTTCGGCGCGGAGTATCCTGCTGCCAAGTGTTGCGCATTCTCCGCCGTGCGATAATATAATATCTATCTCCGACCTTTCAAAGCCGCCCTCACTGCCGATGAACAAAGAGAGCTTCTCCTGTCTTTTCTCAGTGAGATCTCCGAGCGGACTTCCGCCAAGCTCATAGCACACAACAGCGGTATCCCCCGCAGCCTTTGCCGCCTGTTCAAGCTTCATAAGCGGCTGCACCTTCGGCACTGCCCCTCTGCGTGACTGCTGCGCCGCCTGCAGGGCTATCTTGTTCCAGCGCTCGATTTTTTTCTTCATCGACTTTTCATCAGGCCTTGATACGCACCTGTCCGTAAGTACCGGCACGATCTCCTTTACTCCAAGCTCGACCGCCTTTTGTATGATGAAATCCATCTTATCGCCCTTCGCAAGCGCCTGATAGAGCGTGACGAACGTTCCGGGTTCGTTATCGCAAGGATAGCTGTCAGTCACTCTGGCTTCGACCTCGCCGCCCGTTATGCTTTCTATTATACAATCATGCCGTACCTCTTTGCTGTCACAGATAGTCAGTGTTTCGCCCTGCTTCATTCGCAGTGATTTTATAATATGCGCTGCGTCCTCTCCTGTTATCGTGTGCAGCGGAGCATTAACGCTGTCTGCAAAAAACCATGCCATAATTATCCTCCGTTATTCAAAATCACTGATCGAGTAGGAGTCGGTATCGTTATCGTTATCATCCAGAGCGATACTGTTGTTTGAGGCGATGTAGCTCTCTATCTCCTGCTCTCTGCGTTTACGAACCATTTCGTTCAGGAGAACGAACCTTGCAAATCTGTTTGCTATTATAAAAGGAATGTTTCCGATGACCACTATACTGCCGATAATAAACCCGAAATAGGGTATGTTAATAATTACAGCAAAAATGAAGTACAGGCAATTAAGAATGTTGAACAGCTCGCTTCGGCAGGTTATTGTAATGTATCTTTTGAGCCTGGCAATATCCGCTTCTTCTATTTTTTTGTAATCTATTCTCTCTCTGTTGAATTTGATCGGCAACACCCCGTACCATGCGCCGACATCAAAATTATCCGTGTAGAATTGCCCCTTTTTCTCCCAGTTATACACTCTGTACGGAAATTTCCTGTAATCCACTCTTTTGGAGCTTGCCGATCTCGCTATTACAAAAGACACAAATACCCATAAACATATTATCAGAATATTTATGATCAATGCCATTCCCAATGTACTGCTCTTTAACATTTCGCTGTTCCTCTCGAATTAAATAATCTATATACAATATAACAAATTCTTTTATGTTTTTCAATTTCAAAATTGTAACCTTCATGCATATGTACAAATATGTTCTCAAAATGTTATAATAACACTATCACCACAGAAAGAGGTATATTAAAAATGCAGCCTATCGAAGATTTACTTGTCAGGGAGCTTATCTCCGGAAATCTGAAAATCGCCACCGCCGAAAGCTGTACGGGCGGCCTGTTGTCTGAAATGATAACAAGAGTATCGGGTTCAAGCTCGGTATTTGAATGCGGCGTCTGCTCATACTCAAACGATATAAAGATCAACGTGCTCGGAGTACGCCGCCCGACAATAGAGAAATACACCGAAGTAAGTATCCCATGCGCCGAGGAGATGGCAGAAGGTGTGCTGAAGCTGTCAGGGGCAGATATCGCCGTATCCACAACGGGAGTTGCAGGTCCCACAGGCGGAACGGAAGAAAACCCTGTCGGTACTGTGTATGTCGGGTTTGCTTCGAAGAACGGAGTATTCGCAGAAAAGAAGAATTTCAACACCGACAGCTGTAACGACAGGATCGAAATACGCAAACGGTGCGCACAATATTGTCTTGAAAAAGTATATTCCATGCTGTTAAGACCGAATCCGTAAAACAGATTACAACACAAGGGACAGACAAGCAGATTGTCACTCACACAAATCGATCGGCACACAGGATCACCTATGTGCCGATTATTGTTATTATATTCCGAGGACAGACCTCAACGCACTTTTTGCAGCCGCTGCATTTTTCGGTATCTATCACAGCATGGAAATTCTCGATAGTTATCGCACTGTTTTCGCATTCCTTTACGCATTTCATGCATCCGATACAGCCAACCTTGCAGGCTTCCTTTGTAAATACACCCTTTTCGCAGTTGCTGCATTTTACAACGGCATGGGTTTTCACAGGCTCTATTCTGATAAGGTGCTTCGGACAAACGTCCTCGCATTTCCCGCAGGCTCTGCACAGCTCAGGATCGATATCCGCAACGCCGTTATCTATATTTATTGCTCCGTATTCACATGACGCCATACAATCTCCGAAACCGATACAGCCATAAGGACATTCACCCATACCGCCGAAAAGCCGATTCGCCGCCATGCACGACTCAACGCCCTGATACAGAACCTTTTTTGATGTATTGCAGTCGTTTCCGCTGCAATGAACGACCGACGCTTTGCGTACACTTTCCACCCTGTCCGAGTCTATTATCAGAGCAATTTCGTCTATTACCCCCTGACCGCCGGGAGAACATAAACCAAGCTTCGCCTGCCCGTGCGCAAGCGCCTTTGCATAGCCGTCACAGCCCGAAAATCCGCACGCACCGCAGTTCGCACCGGGCAGCTTTTCACGGATAGCCTCGGCTTTTTTATCGGCAGGCACAGCCATTATTACAGCCGCTGCCGCAAGAACAACGCCTACCGCAAAAGCGATAACAGCAACGACAAACACCGCCGTCAATATATTGCTCATATTCGTCCTCCTCAGCCAATCAGCCTGTCAACTATGCCGTTGAAACCCAGAAACGAACAGGCTACCAGCGACGCAGATACAAGCGTTATCGGCAAGCCCTTCAGGCTTTCGGGAATATCGCAGCCTTCAAGACGTTCTCTTACTCCGGCAAACATCACCATAGCCACTAGGAAGCCCACTCCCGCTCCCAGCGCATTGACCAAAGACGCTATATATCCGAACGAAGGATTCTCCGCTCCCTTGTCGAGCACCAGCATTGTAACACCCAGTACGGCGCAGTTTGTCGTAATAAGAGGAAGATATATTCCGAGGGCATTGTAAAGCTTTGACATATACTTTTTCAGGACTATCTCAACGAGCTGTACAAGTCCTGCTATTACCAGAATAAAAACAAGCGTCTGTAAATAATCAAGCTCCTTCGGAACAAGAATAAAAGTATATATCGGCCACGTTACTGCGGTAGCAAGCACCATTACAAACGTGACTGCCGCACTCATGCCAAGAGCCGTATCAAGCTTTTTCGACACTCCCAGAAACGGACATATCCCAAAGAATTTACAAAGCACGTAATTCTCGGTAAGTATCGCCGCCAGGAATATTCCTATCAGCTGCGTCAGACTCATTTTACACACTCCTTTTCTTCGTCAAGTCCCCTGCAGCTTTCGCTCATCGGGCAAGAGGCGCAATCTGTGCCCCTGATTTGTTTATCGGCCACGGAATTAAGCTTATTTGCTGCCGCCATCAGCATACCAAACACAAAAAAACCTCCCGGCGGCAAAATGAATATAAGTATCGGACTCTGACTAAGCAGCGGAATGTTCATTCCGAACCACGAGCCTGCGCCGAGTATCTCTCTGATACTGCCCATTAAAAACAGCGCAGCGGTGAAACCTATCCCCATTCCCAGACCGTCAAGCGCAGATGCGGCGATCCCGTTTTTACTTGCAAACATCTCCGCTCTTCCAAGAATGATACAATTCACCACGATCAGCGGAAGATATACTCCGAGGGCTTCATTGAGCGTGGGCGCATATGCCTTTATGAGCATCTGCACAATAGTAACAAACGCAGCTATTATCGTAATATAAGCAGGTATACGCACCTTGTCGGGGATCACTTTTCTGAGCATCGATATCACCGAATTAGAACATACAAGTACCGCAGTTGCGGCAATCCCCATACCTAAAGCGCTGCTGACTCCCGTTGTTACGGCAAGAGTGGGACAAGTGCCGAGCACTAAGCATAAAACGGGGTTTTCTTTCAATATCCCTTTGGTAAGCTCATTTATCAAAGGCTTTTTTTCGCTCATTGTCCTTCACCTCCGACAGCAAGCTTATATATTTCAAGCGCATGATCCACAGCGCTTACTACCGATCTTGACGATATCGTAGCGCCTGTTACGGCGTCTACTGTCTGATTATCGGGAAATTTCTGCGAATCTTTTGTGACAGCGAAAGCTTTGTCAGCGCTCCTGCCGGTAAACTGTCCGCAAAAGCTTTCGTGTGATGTCTTTGCTCCGAGACCCGGTGTTTCGTCGGAGTTATCATAAACATTGACCCCTATGATATTACCGCTTATGTCAATTCCTGTCATTACCTTTATCGTACCGCCGTATCCTTTTGCGGATGTTGTGACAGCATATGAAATTATATTATCGTCTTTATCCAGCACCTTATAGCATTCAGCGGTGTTATCGTCAATATCTAACCTCTCAAACCTGTCTGCATTATCCATAGACACTGCTTCCATAGACATTTGCAGACCTGATCGTTCTGCCTCTGCGATCGGTTCTTTCGTAAGCTCGTTTGTTCCTGCAAGCAGAGCAGTTGAAATACCGCATATTATAACAAGTGCCGCTGTCGGAACAAAAATATCTCTGAATTTTATTTTAGGCATTTTTTCTGCTCTCCCTTTCTCCGAACGGGTGAGGAAGCGTTGCTCTCTCAATAAGAGGTACAAGTATGTTCATGATCAGAATAGAAAACGACACACCCTCGGGCAGGCTGCCGAATTGTCTGATCAAAAATGTCAGCACTCCGCACCCTGCGGCAAAGACCACTCTGCCCTTTCGGGTTATCGGAGATGTCGTATAATCGGTCGCCATGAATACAGCGCCCAGCAGAAGTCCTCCGCTAAGCACCTCGAACAAAATATCCTGCCCGAACAGAAGCGACATCAAAGCGACTGTTCCTATATAAGTCAGCGGAATGACGGGTGTGATCACTCTGCGTACTACAAGATATACAAATCCGATGATAATAGCCAAAGCGCAGGTTTCACCCATACAGCCGCCTGTCGTACCAAAAAACAGATCACGCAGCGAAGCGGTTTCGCCGCTGTTATGTAATGCAAGAGGCGTAGCGCAGGTCACAGCGTCAACGCTGCCGGTTTTGTACCAAAAAGGCGCAGCCCATGTTGTCATTTCGGAAGGAAAGCTCGACAGAAGAATAATTCTTGCTGTCAGAGCAGGATTCACGAAATTATTCCCTATCCCTCCGAACATCTGCTTTACTGCCACTATTGCTGCGATCGCTCCGAATGCAGCATACAGCGGATTTATCCCTACCGGGAGATTGAGCGCAAGCAGAATGCCCGTTACAACTGCCGAAAGATCGGTGACGGTGTTCTCACGCTTCATGACCTTTCTCGAAATATATTCCGCAAGGACAGATACGCACACGGTATCGGCGATAATTACAAACGCACGAAATCCGAATATAACAACAGCCGCTATTACTGCCGGCATGAGAGCGATAATCACATCGAGCATTATGTGTGTTGTGGCAGTTTTAGTCAGAATATGAGGCGAGGGTGATATGATCAGCTTCTCTTCCATTCGTCACACTCCTTGTTTTTTCCCGTTGTGGGTCAATATCTGTTTGCCCTGATTCATGATCTGCACAAGCGGACGGTGCGCTGGGCAGTTATAAGCACAGGTACCGCATTCCATACAATCCGTCACTCCGAGTTTTTTCAGCATATCCTTATTGCGCAGCCTGACGGCCCTCTCTATCGCTGCAGGCATTAAACCAAACGGGCAGCTGTCAACGCACCTGCCGCAGCGTATGCAGTCGGTAGTTCTGTGCAAAGGTGCGTCTTTCTCATTGAAAGCCAATATCGCATTGTTCTGCTTTAATATCGGGAACTCATCACTTTCCAGAGCGATACCCATCATAGGGCCTCCGCTGATAAGCTTCAGGCACTGTTCTTTGTATCCGCCGCAAAAATTTATGACGTCCTTTATCGGGGTACCAATAGGCACGATCACGTTTTTAGGCTCGCTTACTGCCGAGCCGTCAACGGTAATTCTTTTTGAAACGAGCGGTATACCCGTCTTTACATACGACGACACGAACCCTACAGATGTTATATTCATAACGATACAGCCCGTATCTATCGGCAGCTTACCCATAGGCACTACCCTGCCTGTCGCCGCCTTGACAATGACCTTCTCCGCCCCCTGGGGATAGCGTGCTTTAAGAGTGAGGACGCATATCCTTTTTGCTTCAGCCTCATTGCATCCGCTTATTGCTTTTTTCAGGATCCTTATTGCCTCCGGCTTATTATCTTCAATGCCTATGATCGTCCTGTCGATCTTCAGCATACGCATAATAAGAATGATCCCGTTTATGACATTGTCGGTATTCTCGATCGCCTCACGGTTATCTGTTGTTATATACGGCTCGCACTCCGCACAGTTGACGATAAGTGTATCTACTCTTTTCCCGTCGGGAACATTGATCTTCACATGTGTCGGAAAGCCTGCTCCGCCGAGTCCGACAAGACCGCTTGCGCTGACTGCGTCAAGAAAATCCTGTGGGGAATCAATAACAGGCGGTTTTACAGCTGCGCTCAATTTCATTTCGCCGTCCGACTCGATGATCACAGCGTCGCAGACATATCCGTTGGGCAGCTGCATTCTTGTGATACCCTTGACAATACCGGATACCGAAGCGTGAACAGGCGCAGAAAACAGACTCTCGCTTGCTCCGACGATATTCCCGACGCAAACCTTCATACCGGCTTTCACTACGGGTCTGCAAGGCATACCTATATGCTGCACCATAGGGAGAATGACCTTCTGCGGACACGGCAGCATTACCGAATGAAAATCGCTTGTATTCTTGTTATGACGCAGTTTTGCGCCGCCTCTTGTGCGAAACGGCTTTTTCGGCAAAGACAAGACAGGCTTTTCCATTATATGATCCTCTTTTCTCTTTTTCTGCTATCCATAATATTCACAAAACATCACTGTTGTGAAGGATTGATTTCTTGTCACATACTATTATATTTTATCACGTTGGCATGATCTTTTCAATGAAATAAGTCACGAATAAAAGATGTTTTCAAGAATATTTCTGCCATATTTGCAAACACTTACAGCAAGACAGGAGTGATAATATGTTTATGAGTTATTTTAACGCATTCTGGGTAGGCGGACTTATCTGCGTTATCGGTCAGATACTTATCGACAAAACGAAGCTGACGCCTGCAAGAATACTGACCGCATATGTTGTGGCGGGGGTAATACTCGGCGCACTGGGAATATACGAACCAATAGTGGATTTTGCCGGAGCGGGCGCTACAGTGCCGCTGTCGGGATTCGGCTATGCTATTTCGCAGGGAGTAAAAAAGGCGGTCAACCTGACGGGTTATCTCGGGGTATTCACGGGAGCTATGACATCTGCTGCCGCCGGGATCACGGCTGCGCTCGTGTTTGCGTTCACGGCAGCGCTTTTCACAAAGTCATCGGATAAGGCATAATTTTTTCAAAAAAGGACTTGACAAAATCTGTATTTATGTTATAATAAATTCTGTCGTTGGGGAATTGTGTAACGGTAGCACGACAGACTCTGACTCTGTTTGTTGGGGTTCGAATCCCTATTCCCCAGCCAGAAACGCCCGATATACGGGACAAAGAGGTTCTTCGTTTCGGAGAACCTTTTATTTTGTTTATATGTCTTATTCTTTTATCCCCTTATCAGCTGTACGCTTTAAGGCAGCAACGAAGCTATTCAAAACAAATACGCCGTTCGGGTGTTTTTTTAAAAAAAGTATTGACAAACAAGAATCTGTTTGATATAATAATAAGGCAGTCTAAACGGACCATTAGCTCAGTTGGTTAGAGCAACCGGCTCATAACCGGTAGGTCCCGGGTTCGAGTCCCTGATGGTCCACCAAAGCAAAAAATTCCTGTCGAGTATGTCGGCAGGATTTTTTTTTTAAATACAAGAAAACACTCCTTATATTCGCCCGGGAATGACGGTGTAAGGAGTGTTTTAGTTATTTAAGGAACCACTGATTAAATCACGTCCTTCGGACTGAGCACCAAATTTGCTTGCATCTTTTTGTCAAATTGCACTCAAAATCCTTGAAATACGTTTCCGAACCGGTGTAACATACAGCTGTTAAATCTGTACATTGATAAAAAGCAGCATATCCGATATCTGTCACACTTTTCGATATTTCCACCAATGTCAGAGAATCACAATACATAAAAGAATAACTGCCAATATTCGTAACATTTTTAGAAATAACTACCTTTTCTAAATAAGTGGAACCTCGAAAAGCACTCAGGTCTATTTCTTTCACACTATCCGGAATAATGTAAGTCTTGTCATTTTTCGACTGAGGATAAAGAATCAATTTACTCATATCTTTGTTAAACAAAACCTCGTCCTTAGACGAATAATACTTGTTTTGACTGTCAACATCTATGCTTGTTAATTTGGAACAGCGATTAAAAGCATATCTCCCTATACTAACCACATTACCCGGAATATTGACTGCCGAAAAGCCATCACATTCAGCAAATGCACTCGATTCAATGCTCGTCAGTTTTGCAGAGAACGTTATGTCTATCAGATTATCGCAATCAAAAAACGCACAATAACCTATTTCAGTAACACTATCGGGCATTTTATATGCTGACAACGGGTTTCCGGCTGGATATGCCATTAAAATTGTCTTATCTTTATTGAACAATACACCGTCTTGAGAAGAATAGTACTTGTTTTTGTTGTCGACATCTATGCTTTTTATGCTTTTGCAATCACAAAACATACCATCGGCAATCTCAGCAATATTCGCCGGAACTGTAAACTTTTCCGCTTTTTTTCCTGCAGGATATGCTATCAGTTCAGTCATGTTTTTATCATACAATACTCCGTCTTCAGATTTATATGATTTATTATTGCTGTCGACTTTTATTTCCGATAGATTATCGCATTCCCTAAATACACCCGATCCAATATATGTAACATTCGCAGGGATATTTACGTTAGTTAAACCGTTGCAATAGCAAAAAGCGTTAGAAAGAATTGTTGTTACACTTTCGGGAATTTCAAGGCTTGATAAGCTTATACATGAATTGAATGAGTCACTGCAAATTGTTCGAACACTGTCGGCTATTTCTATATCAGATAAGTTTGTAAACCAACTAAACGCACCTGCTCCAATGCTCTTTACTCCATATTCAACAACGACCTTTTTCACATTGTTTTCGTAACTAACATAACCGGAATTTGAACCCAAAGAAGCATCATAATCCCACATATATCCTTTTCCGTAAATGTACAGCGTACCGCTCTCGTAAAATGCCCACTTTACATTATCGGATGGTCCCGATTCGCTTTCATTATCATAGTACTCATTACTCTGTCCGCAGTTGCCCTCTGCAATCAGCTTTGTTTTTTCTTTTTCACGCGGCGACGGCGGTATATCGGTGTCGATCTCATCGTCTTCTTCCGAATAATAGTCTTCCACCCAATATTCGGAGTCGTCCCAATAGCTCTCACTGTCTTCATACATAAACCAATATTCATCAGTATATCTGTCTGTCTCGCTTTCTTCTTCGAAACTTTCTTCACCGGCATAGGAATTAGTTCGGGAATTGGATTTTTTGATAATATAACTGATATAATCAATATCCGAATCATAAACCTCGTCTTTATATGGTTGTGTATCCGTGATATATATCCCGATACCGACAACCATCGAAACAATAATAACAACCGCCGCAAGCCACAATATAACAATTCCTGTTTGTCTTGTCATAAACTTAGTCTTTGCTCGTTCGTTCTTGTTCAACACCTCAATCTCAAACACTCCCGGCTCACGCTTTGCAGCTTTTGGAGTTATCGTTTCATTATTATCGAACATCTCGTCATCAGGATCGATCTCCACAAAGATGTTATCCGTTGCTCCGGGTATCCCCGACAGCGTTGTGTATGTCTTAGGTTTAGTTTCCGGTTTGATCGCCGTTTCAGGTATCACGGAAAACGCTGTCTGCAACTTCTGCTTGAATTCTTTAACAGGCAAAACTGTCTGTGACTTCGGCTTCGGCAAAGGTTCGCTTTTCTGCTTCGGTTCTTCGACAGGCAAAGCTGTCTGCGACTTCGGCATCTGCAAGGGTTCGCTTTTCTGCTTCGGTTCTTCGACAGGCAAAGCTGTCTGCGACTTCGGCTTCGGCAGAGTTTCGCTTTTCTGCTTTGGTTCTTCGACAGGCAAAGCTGTCTGTGACTTTGGCTTTGGCAGAGATTCTCTTTTCTCCTTCGGCTGTTCAACAGGCATAGATATCTGTGATTTAGGCTTTGGTAACGGTTCGCTTTTCTGCTTCGGTTCTTCAACAGGCAGTGCTATCAGTGATTTAGGCTTTGGTAACGGTTCGCTTTTCTCCTTCGGCTCTTCAACAGGCATAGATATCTGTGACTTTGGCTTTGGCAGAGATTCACTCTTCTCCTTCTGCTCTTCAACAGGCAGTGCTATCAGTGATTTAGGCTTTGGTAACGGTTCGCTCTTCTCCTTCGGCTGTTCAACAGACATAGATATCTGTGATTTAGGCTTTGGTAACGGTTCGCTCTTCTCCTTCTGCTCTTCAACAGGCAGTGCTATCTGTGATTTAGGCTTTGGTAACGGTTCGCTTTTCTCCTTCTGCTCTTCAACAGGCATAGATATCTGTGACTTAGGCTTCGGGTCTTCATTAGGCAATACCGTCTGAGACCTCGGCTTTGACAGTGGTTCGCTCTTATTTTTTTGTTTTTCGATAAATGAAATATATGACCGATGATTGCGTTTTATCTTCTCGACACTCTCGATCCTCTCGTCCTGCAGCAGTGCCGATTTGAACTCGCCCATCGTCTGAAAACGGTCAGCAGATCTTATACTTAACGCCTTCAGAATTGCGTCTTCTTTAGACTTCGAAATATTAATCCCCAGCTCATGCGGCGGAACAAGCTCATCATCTTCGATCCTTTCAAACGAATCGGGGGGACGCATTCCCGCTATCGCAAAATAAAACGTAGCTCCCAAACTGTACACATCGGTATATGGTCCCTGCTTGCTCTTTCGGGAATATTGCTCCTTGGGGGCAAAACCGGGCTTGAGAATAATATCAAGACTCCTGCTCTTGTCACCAAGACTGTACCTTGCTGCACCAAAATCAAGCAGAATGACCTTCCCGTTCCTCTTGATACAAATATTGTCGGGCGTTACATCACGATGTATTATTCCCTTTTTGTGTACCGAAGCAAGTGCGTCCATCACTGGTACTACTACTCTTTGAGCGTCCATGACGCTGATTCTTCCACCCTGCTGCTTGATGAAGACATCAAAGCTCATCCCTTCGATGTAATCCATAACAAAATATGCCGTTCCGTTTTCTTCAAAGTAGCTATAGATGCGAACAACTCCGCTGTTATCAATGAATCTTGCAAGTGTTTCGGCCTCTTTCAAAAAGAGTTTTCTGCCATAGAGATAATTCTCCCCACGCTCGCCGGGATAAGGAAAAACATAATTGCTTTTTCTATAAGATAATGTTTCAGGAAAGTATTCTTTTATTGCAAAAATCCTTCCGCTTTTATATTCCCTAACTTTGTATGTAATGCCGAATCCGCCCTGTCCGAGAGTGTTTTGAATAATATACTGCCCCGCAAGAATAGTTCCGTTCGGTAACGCAAAAGGAAAAGTTTCATTTATAGCCATTGTACCCTGTCCTTTGACAATAAGATTTTAGGAATTTTTTCAAACCGCATTGCCGCATAACAAACATCGATGTCCCCTGTCTCTAAAGACTGGAACCATACGCACGTCGATGGTGGGTCAAAACCTCCCACCGACGAATGTCGTACCTTTGCTCCTCGTTTTAATGAATAATTTCAGCTGCCGTTATCTTCTATTAATAATAACATACCTTGTCGAAAAAAACAACAATAAATATACCATATAATAATAAAAAATAACACTTATTCTGTGTTTTTTAAAAATCATAAAAAATCATATCAAATATGTTTTTTTGCAAAAATATATTGATAAAATCTCTCATTAATGGTAGAATGTAAAAAGATATTTTAAGGAGGCAAAAATATGAAAAACACAGAGAAAACAATGGATAAGCTTGTAGCGCTCTGTAAAACAAGAGGATTCGTATATCCCGGCAGTGAGATATACGGCGGTCTTGCAAACACATGGGATTACGGTCCGCTCGGCGTACTTCTCAAAAACAACATCAAGAGTGCCTGGCTCAAGAAGTTTGTTCAGGAGAACAAGCTCAACGTAGGTCTTGACTCTGCTATTCTCATGAACCCTCAGACATGGGTTGCTTCGGGTCACTTAGGCGGCTTTTCCGATCCGCTTATGGACTGCCGTGAATGCAAAACACGTCACCGTGCAGATAACCTCATCGAGGACTTCGACGGCACTAACGTTGCAGGCTGGACAAATCAGCAGATGACAGACTATATTAAAGATAAAGGCATCACCTGCCCCAACTGCGGAAAAGCAAACTTCACAGATATCAGGCAGTTCAACCTTATGTTCAAAACATTCCAGGGCGTTACCGAAGATACCAAAAACGAGCTTTATCTTCGTCCCGAAACAGCTCAGGGTATCTTTGTAAACTTCTCAAACATTCAGAGAACCACAAGAAAGAAAGTCCCCTTTGGTGTCGCTCAGATAGGAAAATCCTTCAGAAATGAGATTACCCCCGGCAACTTCATTTTCAGAGTTCGTGAGTTTGAGCAGATGGAGCTTGAGTTTTTCTGCAAGCCCGACACCGACCTGGAGTGGTTCGCATACTGGAGAGGCTTCTGCCGTGACTGGCTCTATTCTCTCAACATAAAAGAAGAGAACCTCAGACTCCGTGACCACGAGAAAGAGGAGCTTTCATTCTATTCAAAGGCTACAACAGACTTTGAGTATCTCTTCCCGTTCGGCTGGGGCGAGCTTTGGGGTATTGCAGACAGAACAAACTACGACCTCACACAGCACATCAACACAAGCGGAAAGCGTCTTGATTACCTCGATCCCGATACAAACGAAAGATATATCCCCTATGTTATCGAGCCGTCACTCGGAGTGGAGCGTCTGTTCCTGGCAATTATGACCGAGGCTTACGACGAGGAGCAGATCAAAGAAGACGACACCCGAGTTGTATTAAGACTTCATCCTGCGCTTGCGCCCTTCAAGGCTGCCGTTCTTCCTCTGTCAAAGAAGCTTTCGGAAGAAGCAGGAGAGGTTTACGATCTGCTTTCAAAGCACTTCATGACCGATTTTGACGAAACAGGCTCCATCGGCAAGAGATACCGCCGTGAGGACGAGATAGGCACACCATTCTGCATCACATTTGATTTTGACTCCCGTGACGACCACTGCGTGACAGTTCGTGACAGGGATACAATGGAACAGGAGAGAGTCGCAATAGACGATCTCGTTGATTATCTCACTAAAAAGACAGCGTTCTGACCAACGAAAAAACAAACATATTCTGACAAAAAGACCATTCGCCTGCCAAAACGAATGGTCTTTTTAATTGTGTAATTATCGTGAAAACAATGACCGCTCTTCCTTTCTGATCGTCCTGTAGAGCAGCGTTACCGATACACCCATCATTATGAATTCCGTTATCGGCTGCGCCCATATCATGCCGTTAAATCCGAAAACACTATTAAGCATAAGCAGCAACGGAATATACAAGATCAGCTGCCTGACAAGAGTGATCGCAAATGCGTACTGCGGTTTGCCCATTCCCTGGAATGACATTCTGCACATTGACACTGCGCTTACAAAAGGCAGTATAAACATGATCGTTCTCAGAACAATGCTTCCTGTATCTATGACATCCGCAGTCTGTGTGAATATCCCGATAAGATATGGGGCGAATATTCCGTAAACCGCCATCACAAAAAGCTCAGCGCCGCTTGAAACGGCGAGTCCTGCCCGAAGTACGCTTATCATGCGTTTAAAGTTCTTTGCTCCGTAATTGTATCCCATGATAGGCTGTGTTCCCGAGGCAAAGCCCTGATAAATATAATTGCCGAGAGACATTATTTTTTGAGCTATACCCATAGCGGCAACCGTCAAAGCACCGTATGAAGCCGCAAGATTATTGTTGACAACATATGCCGCAGATGTCAGCAAAGTTTCGAGCGAAGCGGGAACGCCCACCCAGAAGATCTCTTTTAATATCTCCTTAGTCGGACGAACATATTTTATGTGAGGTTTAAGCAGCGATCTTCCGCTTATGTAGAACCACAGCGACACAAGCATACTCACTGCGTTTCCGAGTATCGTAGCGACACCGGCGCCTGTTATCTGCATGTCAAGCGCAAATATAAAAACAGGGTCAAGGACAATATTTGTTACAGTGCCTGCGATCATTCCCGCTATCGAATACTTCACCGAACCCTCGCTTCTCAGAAGCTGCCCGAAGGTATAGCTGCCCATTGTGAAAACACTGCCGAGAAGTATCACAAAAGCATAACGCTTTGTATATTCAAACGTATCGCTTTCAGCTCCGAGCGCCGTCACTATCCGAGGCAGGAACGCAAGCCCTAAAGCTGTAACGATAATGCTGTTTATCAATGTCAGCACAAAGCCCGATGTCAAAGTATGCCTGGCTTTTGAAGTATCTCCCGCCCCGAGACTCCTTGCGATGAGCGACGAAGCGCCTGTCCCCACCATGTTTGATATTGCAACTGACACCATCATAATCGGATAAGCCAGGTTAACTGCGGCAAGCTGATAATCATCGTGTGTTTTTCCGATAAAATATGTATCGACAAGATTATAAAGCACCATAATAAACATACCTGCGATAAGCGGTACTCCAAGATTTATCACGGCTTTTACGGGCTTTTCTTTGCTTAGAATAAATATCCTTTTATCTTCCCTTTCAGAATTCTCCATAACAACCACCTTCGTGACTTATTATAACATATTATTCGGATGAATGTGTGAACGTGAAGGTAATTTTTGGGGTAGGATCAAGAAAACGTGTATTCCTATTACATTAAACAAAAAGCGAGCGGCGACATCGAAGTTTGTTATAATACAGCAAATCGAAGAGTTGTGAAGATATGCTTTTGAATGGGACGATCGGAAAAACATAATTAATACTAATCTCAAATAAGAATCTTTAACAAATTGAAAAAGTGTGGTATAATGAATACGGTGATGAAACGATGACGAGAAAGTATACATTTACAGAAGAAGACTTAAAGATAATAATCGAAGCACGAAAGAAGAACAAAGATAAACGAGTTGAGGTACGCCTTCACGCTTTGCAACTGAGAGCAGAAGGTAAACGTGCAAAAGAGATTGAAGAAATAGTAGGAATGAGTGCTCCGTATGTCAGCCAGCTTGCTGCAAAATATTTTGCAGGCGGAATAGAAGCAATTGCCGGAAATCATTACGGCGGCAATCGGAGAAATATGAGCGTAGAGGAAGAAGAAGCGATACTCAAGCCGTTTTACGAAAGAGCGGAAAAAGGCGAAATTATAGAAGTATCAGAGATAAAACAGGCTTATCAGGAAAAGGTTGATCACGAAATCAGTTCCGGACAGATTTATTATGTTCTCCATCGACATGGATGGAGAACAATAATGCCGAGAAGCAGACATCCGAAAAAAGCTAAACCGGAGGAGATTGAAGCCTCAAAAAAATTAACCGAAACGTAGTGGAAGAAAGGGAAGAATTCCACAATTCCACAGTCCGCTTGATGTTTCAGGATGAAGCAGGATTTGGACGAATCAACAAACCCAAGTATTGTTGGTGCAAAAAGGGAATTCGTCCGTCGGTTCCATGTCATCATATCAGAGAATATCGTTATGTCTATGGTGCGGTTGAGCCAATAACGGGAGAGAGTTGTTTCTTGGTTATGCCATATTGCAATACAAACTGTATGAACATCTTCCTTGAACACCTATCAACAACGTACCCTAATGACAGGATTGTTTTGGTATGCGACGGTGCTGCATGGCACAAAGCCAAATCTTTGAAGATACCTGAAAACATTCGATTGGTTTTCATTCCACCTTATACCCCTGAAATGAATCCGATTGAACAGATTTGGAAAGAGATCCGCAAACGCGGTTTTAAAAATGAAGTCTTCCAAACTTTAAACAATGTTGTTCAGCGTCTATGCTCTACGATTAACAGTATCTCTGCGCAGACCATCACGAGCATTACTGCACGCGATTGGATTGTTAAAGTGTTTAATTAGAGATTAGTATAAGAACCACTGATTAATCACATCCTGCGGATTGAGCACCTATCTTGCTTGAATCTCCGGAGCTGGATTTAAGGAGACACTGATTAAATCGAGTGCCGAAGTTGCGCCGTCAGATTTTTAGGCAAATTGTGCGAAAAATCCGCAGGAATACTGACGTATTTCAA
>OMYH01000124.1 GCA_900315255.1 uncultured Eubacteriales bacterium
GCCGATGAAGAATATAGGCTGCGTAGGAAAATAAATGACCGTGAAAATAAACGATATCCGCTTGTTGATTGGGGTATGACCGAAGCCGACTGCTTGCAATATTGCTATGAAAGGGGGTTCGATTGGGGCGGTTTATACGAGAAGTTTTCTCGTGTATCATGTTGGTGTTGCCCGCTTCAATCGCTGCCGGAGCTTCGTGTTTTATATCACGAGTTCCCCGACTTATGGCAAAAGCTGAAAGAAATGGATAGCCGAACCTACGGTCAGTTCCGTATCGACTATTCAGTTATAGATTTAGAGAAACGCTTTGACCTTGAGGACACTTGGCGAGTTGCCGGACGTGAACCAAAGGGCAAGGCGTTTTTTACCGAGTTAAAAAATGTATTGAAGGAGAAGTCAAAATGAATGACACAATAAAAATATGGGAGAATTCAGAGTTCGGTACTGTGCGTACAGTTGAGATTGACGGAGAGCCGTGGCTCGTAGGAAAAGATGTAGCTGAGGTGCTCGGATACAGTAACACAAGAGATGCTTTAATCAGACATGTTGATGAAGAAGACAAGAATACCGTCGTGAATCCCGACGGTAATAAAGGTAACCCAAATATGGTAGTGATCAACGAAAGCGGTCTATATGCACTTGTCTTTCGCAGCAAGCTGCCGTGGGCGAAAAAATTTCAGCATTGGGTAACATCGGAAGTTCTGCCGAGCATACGCAAACACGGTATGTATGCAATCGATGATCTGATAAACAATCCCGAACTTGGTGTGAGAGCGTTTACCGCTTTAATGGAAGAGCGTCAGAAAACCAAAGCTCTCGAAGCTAAAGTTGCAGAAAAGCAGGAGCTAATAACGGAGCTTACACCGAAAGCAACATACTGCGATGTAGTATTGATGTCCGATGATTTGGTCTCTGTTACCGAAATCGCAAAGGACTACGGAAAATCAGCACAGTGGCTTAATAAACTCCTTCATGAATACGGAATTCAGTTTAATCAGCGTGGAGTCTGGCATTTATATCAGCCGTATGCAGAAGGCGGGTATGCTGTTACTCGTAAGCAGATACTGCCCGGACGAGACGGAGAAACACACGTCAGAGAACATACCTACTGGACGCAGGACGGCAGGAAATTTCTATATGAATTTCTCAAGAGAAAAGGGATACTGCCAATAACAGAACGAGTCACATAATGCGGAGGTGGACGAATGAAGAAATTAACACTCGGCAGCTTGTTTTCGGGTTCGGGCGGCTTTGAGGTCGCCGGGATATTAAGCGGCATTGAGCCGATCTGGAATTCGGAAGTGCTCCCTTTCGCCAAGCGTGTAACAACGAAACGGCTGCCGCAGGTAAAGCATTACGGCGATATCAGCAAGCTGAACGGTGCGGAGCTGCCGCCTGTTGATATAATCACATTCGGAAGTCCGTGCCAATCCGTCAGTATTGCGGGTAGGCGTGACGGAATAAAGCACACGGCTCACGGTGACGATACGACAACACGAAGCGGCTTGTTTTTTGAAGCTATCAGAATTATCAAAGAAATGAGGTGTGCGACTAATGACCAATATCCGAGATACATTGTCTTCGAGAATGTCAGCGGATTATACAGTTCATCGGGCGGAGAAGATTTCCGAACGGTGCTCGAAGAGATCTGCTCAATTAAAGAAGCAGATGTACATATTCCTCGACCTGCGAAAAAATGGCACTACGCAGGAGAGATCGTGGGAGACGGTTACTCCGTCGCATGGCGAACGCTGGACGCGCAATACTTCAATGTGCCACAGCGAAGGGTGCGATGTTTTCTTGTCGGAAGTATTGGAGGCGCAAGTGCCGGAAAGATACTATTTGAGTCAGAAGGCTTGTCTGGGTATTCTGAGGCGTGCCGCAGCGAGAGGCAAAGAACTGCCGCCGCTGCTCAAAACGGCTCTGGAACAGCAGGCACAGAGAATGTCACCGTGATCAACGATCAGGGCGGCGAGCGTATTGATGTGACCGAAAATATGACGGCGACACTCCGTGCGCAGGCACATCATCCGCCTGTAGTTTTGGAGTCTGCCGGCTTTTGCACCGAGCATTCCGCAAAGGCTCGTTCTGTCGGATACGAAAAAGAAATAGCTCCGACGCTTCGAGCCGGAACTGTACCCGCAGCACTAAGCTGTTTTTCAAATCACTCACAGGATACGAGATACACCGGTCCCGAAGAAATATCCCAAACGATATCTTCAACATTCGG
>OMYH01000057.1 GCA_900315255.1 uncultured Eubacteriales bacterium
GCTTATGCTCCACTATCCAATCCTTATCTCCTGATACAATTACAAGCATTACTGCTAGAGATTGGATTGTTAAAGCGTTTAATTAAAGATTAGTATAAACCCTCCAACACGGATAAACCCTCCGACACGGATGAACCCTCCAACACGGATAAACCCTCCGACACGGATAAACCCTCCGACACGGATGAACCCTCCAACACGGATAAACCCTCCAACACGGATAAACCTTCCGAAACGGATAAACCCTCCGACACAGATGACCCGTCAGACCCTGACACCAATACCGAAGATACAGATCACCCTTCGAGTTCAAGCAGTTCATCGGCATTGAGCAGTTCATCGACATCGAGCAGTTCATCGATCAGCGTGCCGTCGGTACCGTCAAGCGATCCGTCGATACCGACTAAAGAATCGGCATCCAATACCGGTTCGTCATCGGGCATAGAACCGTCAAGCAGCAATCCGTCAAAGTTAGAGAACACGGATACCCCGTCCATTGATCCCGATCCAAATCCCAATCCGGGCTATATTGAAACAACTACCGGCTATCCCGCAGAATCCACTCCCGACGGAAAACCATTTAAAACAGGCGTGATAACGAGCGTCGGAGCATTGTTTATCATTATGATCATATCGATCTTTGTTATGATGATGACGTCAAAAAACAACGAGGAAGACGAGGATTAAGGACATAAGGCAGTAAAACAAAAGGTAACCAACATACAAAACAGCGTGCAGGCACGAGCGGCTTACACGCTGTTTAACATTATCCGACATATATTTATTTTTCAATAATTCAGGGATTTTGAATGAGTTAAAAATCTATGAACATAATGGTTATTATCCAAAAAACAAAAAAAAAGACTGCAGCGGTGCAGCCGGTAAATGTCGAATTTTGTCCACAGGGTTGAGCAGGGGCGCGCAGCGCCCCTGCCTAAAAGCCCCCTTCTTCCTTGAGGAAGGAGGGGGTTGGGGGTGAATGGTGATGACAATAATGTGGATTTTAATTACGATTATCTGTTAATGATAGATTTGATGTGTTACATTTTTTACTCGTTCAAAAGCCGTGACCAATATTTAAACATTTATTGACAATTTGTTAATAACGTGTTATAATTTCATTAAGTTATTATTTTAATAAATCATACAGGGGGTGAATTTTATGCAGAATCCCGCTCATGGCAAGTGTGTTGCAGGATTGGTTCTGGGTATTATCGCAATAATAGGTTTCTGGATCCCTTATCTTAATACCATTACACTTATCTGCGGTATTGCAGGAATTGTGCTTTCCTCACAGGGAAGAAAAACCGCGGTATCAGTCGGCGCTCCGACCGATATCGGCACAGCAGGTCTGATCCTTTCGATCATCGGCACTATTATCGCAGGAATCGGCTTCCTTACATGTACGCTTTGCGTAATATGCGCAGGCAGTCTGGCATCTGCCGCTAACATGGAAGAGCTGATGAACTCAATCCAATAACAAGCATTAACAGAAGAAAAGACCGCAGAGCAATCGGCGGTCTAACTTTTTACAATATATAAACCCGCAGCTCCCGCACCGTAAAATGCAGGAGCTGTTTTTATTCAATATAGTTATTATAGTATGTTCAGAGTATTGCCGTACCCTCTCTGTCCGACAGTATCTTTTCGGGAACGGCAAATTTAATTCCGTTGGGAATAATATCTATGACTGCCTTCGACATAGGAACCACCTCTCCGTCGAGAGAGATTGCAAAACCCTCGTCGGCGGTTATTTCAACGTGTCTGCACTGCCTGTAATGCAGGAAGCCTTTGAACCTCGGGTCGGTCAGGTGCGTACCTTCGGCATAGTACTTCACAAGACGGACAAACTTCGCCCTTGAAACGGGATCCGCTACGCAGATATCAAGCAGACCGTCATTAAGCATAGCTTTCGGAGCGCATTTATACTTGCCTCCGACATATCGTCCGTTAGCCACGGTACATAAAAGAAAATCGCCGCCGCACATCAGCTCGCCGTCCGCCGTAATGACCGCACGGTTTTTCATCGCCTTTGCAAGTCCCATCACTATGCCTGTTGTGTATGCGTTTTTTCCGCCGATAAGCTTCTTCGAACGAACCTCGTCCATCTTCTTCGCAACATACGAATCAAACCCGAAGTGACATATATTGACACAAAGCCTGTCATTGACCTTCATCACATCAATTGGTATCTCCCTTGCGCCCGTCAGAGCGGTAATATCGAGGAAATCCTCTTTGCTGCCAAAACATTTTATAAAGTCATTTCCGCTGCCGCAGGGATAGACCGTCATGCTTGCCTGCGGGAACATGGCTATTCCGTTCACCACTTCATTAACAGTACCGTCGCCGCCGCAGGCATAAAACCTGACGGCTTCGATGTGAGATTCAAGATATTTTCTTATGTATGTTTCTGCGTCACCCTTACCTTTGGTGAGATAGACCGAGCACTCATAATCCTTTCCGAGAGAAGACAGACTGCTGTATATATTCTGCGACGCTTTCCCCTGCCCCGAAGCAGGATTGACTATAAATATATGTTTCATTTAATTCCCCTCCGGTATTAACCTTTCGTAGTTCGTTGATACTCGACATTAAACCTGCGGCTTGCTTAATACTATAAATGACACAGCAAACCATGATTCCCAAAAATAGTTCCTAACTCCTAACTCCTCAATTCCGATAATTGCACATTGAACACTGAAACAAGCTCCGCATAATTTTCAATCAGAAAAAGTCTACAGAGCAAGTAATCGTTCCTTCGCCTTCGGCTGATTATTCCCGACTGCGATAATGCCCTTCGATTTGAGCATTTCGTCCGTCACCATAACGTTATCGCCGAGCGCAAGCGCCGTGTCAATATTTTCAGTGAACACAAGCAGTGACAGCTTGCTGCCGTTCTTTAGCTTCAGGAGTCTGTCGATCTCGGATAAACGTTCTTCCTCCGACAAAGACGCAAAAGGCTCGCACATCACTATCAGTTCATGCGAGCACATATATGCCGCAAACAGCTCTCCTCTTGCGCATATGTTATCGGGAAGAGATGAGAAAGCCTCTTCGCCGTATTCTTCAAGTCCCATAGACGGAAGCTCCTTTTTTACCAGCACAGCAGTCACAGCCCGTGAAAGACCTCTTTTTATGACAGGAGCTGATGAGATGTCGGTAATGGTTTTCCTCTTTGGAACAGAGCTTACTCTCGGCACTGTGCCGAAGCTGTTCTTCTCTCTTGTAACATCGTCGCCTTTGAAGAACACCTTACCCTTTTCGGGTTTCACACTGCCCGACAGTATTTCGAGCAGCAAATCGCAGGCAGCCATATTTTTGCATAATACCGCAAGGCTGTCACCTGCGGCAAGAGATAAGCTCACACCGTCAAGAGAAGCCTTTTTTGTTTTCTTCGTAACATTCGATACCTCAAGTATCGGTGTGCGGATCTTTCTCATGCTTACTTCTTCTTTCCTTTGAATACAAGGAATCCTACCGAACCTGCGGCAGCAAGACAGAATACCACAATAATAACGATCAGAATAACCTTTCCCGAAGAAGGCTTTTCATCGTCTTCAGCAGGCAGCGGAACCGAAACACTGCTCCTTTCCGAATCAGGTACGTTCTCATTCGGTACGCCAACAAAAAGCTCCTCTGTAGAAAATCCGTCTGATGCCATATACTGCTGCATCTCATCGGCGTCAGTTCCGAGATACGGCGCCATATTCTTATCATAAGTATTGACAGTCGTGACCCCTCTGTCGGTATACTGATCGGCTGTAATGTCGTTCATCGCCTCATCATTTGCGAAAAACTCGTCGAACTCGCATTTGACCGTCGTGCTGCCGCTTGCGGTATCGAGCACCTTAAAAGAGAGCGTCACTACCATTTTTTCGGATTTGAGATCATATCCAAATGCGTTGACAGCCGAGAAATAGATCGCCCCTTCGTCCGCATGGATATTATGCATAGCATTGTTGAACACATCAAAGCCTATTGATCCGTCAACGTACTCCAGAAAGCTTTTGTCAAAATTGACATAGCAGCCGACTCCCCCAACCTCCTGCTGCACACCGCCGACATAATACTCATATGTTACAATATCGCCCTTGTTGACTGCTTCGCCGTTTACTGTCAGAGCGTCATCAGCAAAAGCGGTAACGGATATCAGCGAAGCCAGAGCAAACACTGTCATTAAAACTGCAAGTACGGATATAATTTTCTTCTTCATAATGCACCTCTGATTGTATATTATTTATCGTTTTCGGACTTGTTATCTTTGCCCGATCTCTTTGAGATCATCAGCATAACGCATGCTGTCACCGCAATAACCGCCAGCATACCTGCCGCTGCAAAACACAGCATGGAATAATTCGCAGGCTTGCTTGCAGAAGCGGTCACCGTATCATCATGAGGATTGTTTCCGTATGGATTATCCGCCGTATTGACAGCTGTCTGCGATGATGTCAAGGCTTCGTCGGTATCATCAGCCTTTGATTCGCTGTTCGTTGACGATTGTTCCTTATCGGTACCCGACGAGGAAGACTCTGCCTGCGTGGAGGCTGACGGCTGAGCGCCGCTCGCAGCAGAACCCTCTGACGGGGAGTTCTCCGCTTTTTTCTCTTCGATCTCCTGCGAGGCGGTTTCTATCTGCTGTATCTCGTCCTCGGAAAGGGTAAGATAATAGATATATTCGTCCCCATGTTCGGTCAGAGTATCGTCTATAAAATTCTTGACGTTCGATTTTATATACAAGTACGGGGCATGATCGCTTATCACACGAAACTGCATTGAAGCAACTATGTTATCCTCATAGAAACTGAATCCGTCCAGATCGAGCGCATTGAACTTTATCGAGTCCTTATCACCGTCGTTTACAAGCGTACCCCGCAGATTCGGCATTTGGATACTGTCCTCTATGTATTCAAGCGCCGTGCTGTCATACGTTACCTCAATATCTATCGCCTGTATGATCGAGGGACACCCCGAGGCGTGTATCTCATATGTAACAGTCTGCCCGAGCTGAGCTTCGTTTCCGTTGACCTCCACCGCCGAAGCTGTGACAGTCATTAAAAGCATGATTATGGATACAACAAAAGATAATATCAACTTAAAATAATTTTTCATATATTCACCAACTCAAAGTAAAAAGAAAAGCGAACTCAGAGAGTTCGCATTTATTTGGAAAAATCACGGCATAAAATGCTCAATACAGTTAATGCCAATTACAACGATAACAAAACCTACAACGAAAACCTTTGTCCATCTGGCAAGGAATGCGTCAAGTGAACGAGCCTTGTTTTTTGACAAGAATGTATCTGCACCGCCTGTAATAGTACCAAGTCCCTGCGTATTTCCCTCCTGCAAGATAATTACGATTATCATAGCGACAGCGAAGATCAGAAGAATACTGCCGAGAACATATTCTATTACCAGTTTCATTGTTTACACCTCCAATGTAACTTACATCTTTACCATAATAACATATAACAGAAAATTTTGCAAGTATATTTTTAAATTTGTAATTATAATTTATTACTTTGATATAGTTATCGCCGAAAATGACCGGGCAAAGCATGATTCAGAACAATAATTACGCATTAAGCATCCCTGATTGACTCGTCCAATCCGTTGGCAATGTCGGCAAACTCAGGGAGGGTGAGCTGTTCTGCCCTGGCAGTGGGCGACACTCCGGCGCTTTCCAAGATCTGCTTCAGCTCACCCTTGTCAATACCGAGAGCTGCGGAGAGCGTATTCGACAGCGTTTTCCGCCTTTGGGCAAAAGCCGCCCTGATAACCTTGAAAAACATCTCTTCACTTTGGACTTTAACCGGCGGAGCCTCGTGCAAGGTCAGCTTTATCACTGCGCTGTCCACCTTTGGCGGCGGCATAAAGCTGCCCGATGATACCTTGAAAAGCATTTCGGCTTTCGCATAGTAATTCACCGCAACGGTCACCGCGCCTGTCTGCCTTGTTCCAAGCTCGGCGCACAGTCTGTCGGCGGCCTCTTTTTGCACCATAACTGTGATTGATCTTATCGGCAGCCTATCCTCCAACAGCTTCATAATTACGGGTGATGTGATATAGTACGGCAGGTTTGCGCATACCACAACATCAAGTCCTTTGAACTCCTCTTCAATGAGCTTGCGGAGATCTATCTTCAGTATATCGCCGTTGATGACCTTAACGTTGTCAAACTCCGAAAGCGTTTCGTCAAGCACGGGCAGAAGCCTTTTGTCAAGCTCAACAGCCACTACCCTATCCGCGCGCTGCGCAAGCTCATATGTCAGAACGCCGATCCCCGGACCTACCTCTATAACACCCACGCCCTTTGCAGCGCCGCCAAGCTCCGCCATTCTCGGGCAAACGGAAGGATTCACCAGAAAATTCTGTCCCAATGCCTTTGAAAACGAAAACCCGTATTTACAAAGTATTTCTTTTATCTTACCTATATCGGATAATTTCTGCATAATATCTCCTCATCATTTCAGTGTCCTCAATCCCTTGGGGTAGCGGTTCTTCAGAACCCCTCCGCCTGCTTTGCCGAAGCCTGTTGTCACTCCCTCAACGAGAACTCCGCAAAAGCCCTTTACATCGGAGTATGTTTCGATCTCTTCTCCGTGATAGAACTTCTTCAGGCGGCTGTCATCGTATGACAGCTCAATATAGTTCCTCAGATACTCACGATCCGCCGCCATATAGAGAGCGTGACACGGCTCGATCCTGTTTTTCTTTATCTCGCCCAGAAGCACCCCTGCCCTCAGCACAGGCAAGCCCGACAGCTCGGGAAGACCGCAATTCGGCAGGATCACCGCCTTATCGCCGAACTTCGCAATATTATCGCCGAAAATCCGCTCCGTCAGGATCTCATCATACAACGACAATGCCATATCCCTTTCGGGGAAGGGTTTTGTTGTGTTGCGGTATCCCTCATCACGAATAAGCTCGCCCGATTTTTTCAGCTTTGCGACGAAGTGCCCCTCGCCGCCGTGCTCGGGCAGGATTCGCAGACACTTTTCCATGCTCCTCTTTCCGAAGCTCACACCGCAGTCGGCAAGCTCAAAATTCTTGTGAAGCTCCAGGAAGCTCTCTATTACCCTCTCGTTTTCATACACCGAAAAGGTACACGTCGAATACACAAGCGTACCGCCGTCTTTGAGAGCATTTGCGGCGCTGTTCAAAATAGACAGCTGCCGCTGCCCGCATGACTTTGAATGCTCGATCGACCATTCGTCTATGCTTGCAGGCTCTTTGCGGAACATTCCCTCTCCCGAACACGGAGCGTCGGCAAGCACCTTGTCAAAATATCCCGACAACCTGCCGCACAAAATATCCGGGTGACAGTTCGACACCACAGCGTTCGGAACGCCCATGCGTTCGATATTCGACAACAGAATATTCGCCCTGCTTTTAACTATCTCATTACTCCACAGAAGTCCTGTGCCGCCAAGCTCTGCGGCTATCTGCGTGGATTTCCCTCCGGGGGCGGCGCACAGATCCAGCACACGATCACCCTTTTGCACATCAAGCACGGTCACGGCGCTTGACGCGCTCGGCTCCTGAACATAAAATGCCCCCGCATGATGAAACGGCTCGTCGCCTATCCCCGAAGCTTCGTCGGGAATATAATAACCATATTGACAGAACGGTGTTTTTTCTTGAATGTACGGGATAAATTTCTTGAGCTTTTCCGGCTCGCACTTCAGCGTGTTCACACGCAGACCCCGAAAAGGCTTTTCGCCCATGCTCCTAACAAATCTTTCATACTCGTCATCAGACAGCAGCTGCCGCATTTGTGATAAAAAATCTTCGGGAAGAACACTCATTTATACCTCTCCTTATTATGTCCGTACTGTTGATTATATCATCACAGCGGCGATCTTACAAGTGCCATAAAAAAATTAGTAAAAAAATAATATTTTTTACTGCAAGAAAAAACACCATGTACTCTCCGAACCTCTTGACATCTAAGCGAAAATATGTTATGATATACGATACCCATCAGACAAGGAGCGTGATTGCTTTATGGCAAAGGAAAGCACAAAGACTATAGCGCAGAACAAAAAAGCATACCACGACTACTTTGTTCTGGAAACATACGAAGCAGGGATCGAGCTATGCGGGACAGAGGTCAAGTCGCTTCGCGCAGGCAGAGTTAATCTGAAGGACAGCTGGTGTTCGATAGTGGACGGTGAAATTTTCATCAACGGAATGCACATAAGTCCGTACGAACAGGGAAATATATTTAACAAAGACCCCTTGCGGGTCAGGCGGCTGCTTCTGCACAAAAGAGAGATCATGAAGCTGTTCGGCACGATAAAGCAGGACGGTCTGGCTATAATTCCCTTATCGCTGTATTTCAAGGGCAGCAAGGTAAAGGCGTCGATCGGGCTTTGCAGGGGTAAAAAGCTCTATGACAAGCGCGCAGACATGGCAGAGAAATCTGCAAAGAGAGATATTGAACGCACCATGAAGGAACGGTTTAATAAATAAACGAATAAGCATGGGGATGTAAAGGTTTCGACGGGGATCGCAAGCCTTTGTAAGCGAGCAGCGGTGCGGAACCGCTATAAAATCCGCAGCTTTAAAAATAAACGACAACAGAACAGTTGCGTTAGCAGCCTAAGCTGCTCGTTCTTACCGAGAGTACCGTGGCTCGGATAAGGGCGTCGACTAACGGTGAACGTATCGGGGAGTGAGTCTTGACCCCCGATATGAACTAAAGACTACCGATGAAGCAAGCCTGCCTATGGGCGTGCTTTTTGGGGAATCTCAAATCACAGGCTGCGCTCGGAGAAAGCATTGGTGAGTGGTTTTCGGACAGGAGTTCGATTCTCCTCATCTCCACCAGAACACAAAAAAACGGGGGTTTATCGGGATATTCTGAAGTTATCCATGATAAGTCCCCGTTTTTCAGCCGCCGAAGGATAAAACTATCTGTCGGGCGGCTGTTTTTTATTGTAACACTCGCATATAATTATCTGCAGTTTATAAATGTCAGGTTTCCGGTATAAGCATGATTTCCATCACTTTGAACTAACAGCTTAAACTTGCAAGAAGAACACAAAAAACCATGATTCTCCCAATAATTGCACATTACAAATTATGCATTGAATCAACTCACGGAGCTTCCCTCCGCAGGCATACTCTCCCTATGCGCACCGATCAGATGCCGTATGCTCTCCTCGCTTACATCGTACTCCTCGGCAAGACGAGCGGCGCTGTGTTCCATATAATCAAGCAGTATACTGTCGCTTATCGGAGATACGCTGTCCCATAAATGCGCAAACTCATCATCTGCGTTAGCGTCATCGGGGTCGATCGTCTTTACTCCTTTGATTATCCGCATGGTGTTTAGGTCGATATACTTCTGTGCGTCACTGCCGAATGCCCATTCAAACTCCTGCAGAATAGCCGTATCTTCGTTTACCGCTTCTTTCCGCTCGCTTAGCTTGTAGGGTCTTATGTATCCCACCGCTTCCAGGGCGTCGGAGATCGTCTTGCGAACGCTCCCCTCTTCTATTATGTGTCCCAGACCGTAGCTTCTCAGCTCCTCGTTTACCTTCGAGATATGCTCCACCAGGAAAAGCCTGATCCCCTGCAGCTTGAGCTTCTTATACAAAATATCCAGGCTCTGTGCGGCTGTCATATCTATGCTTCCTATTCCGCTTGCGTCTACTATAATGTACTGCGTGTCGGGATTGACCGAGCTTTCTATATCACGTCTGAACCCTTCGATATTCGCAAAGAAAAGATTCCCCTTGAACCTGTATATTACCACCCTTTCGATAGGTCTTGCTTTAGCATATGACGCAAGGTTGTAGAAATGGTTCCTGCCGGGAATTACACCGAGAAATGCAGTCGGCGGATCGCTTTCTCTGATTATCACATTGAGGAACGACAGCACAACGCCGATCACAACTCCGTAGATCGTGCCGAACACCAGCACGCCCAGAAATGCTGCGATGAATATCATCAGCTCCTTGCGGCTGCTTTTTGAAAGCTTATGGGCAAGCTCAAACTCCGTGCCGCCCCACAGAGCGCACACAACAATAGACGTAAGCACGGGAACGGGCAAATACCCGATGAATCCCGAGCCAAACAAAAGTATCACCGTCATAACCGCCGAGGCGACTACCGAAACAAGCTGGCTTGACCCTTTGTTGCCGTCGTTCATAGTAGTTCTCGAAACGCTCCCGTTGAGCGGACACAAGCCAATAAACGACGCCGCAATATTACATACCGAAAATGCGAACAGCTCGTTATTATCGTCGATGTTATAGTTATTCTTCAGTGCGAAGCTCTTCTCGGCAAGCAGCGTTTCCGACGCAATAACAACGGCTATCGACAGACTTGCGGTAATAGCAACATAGCAGTTATCTATCGAAAAATACGGGAACGCAAATTTTCCCATGCCCTTTGGCACATCGGGAAGAGTATTTATCCCCCATCGTCCGCAGAAATCAAACAGATACTGTCCCGCAGCGGATACGATCATCACTATCGCCGATACGGGAATTTTCGGAATGACCTTGTTTGACAGAAGGATAAGCGTTATGCATACCGCCGATAAGACAAGCGAGATTGGGTTGAAGCTCTCCTTCACGCTTTCTGCAATATGCCCTATCAGCTCAAGCATTTCTCCCGTGCCCGACTGACCGCCGAACAGCTTAGGCGCTTGCATTAATATTATTGTGCAGCAGATTCCGCTGATGAACCCAGCCATTACGGGCGAGGACACAAACCTCGTCAGGCTGCCGAACCTGAACAGTCTGAACAGCAGCAGCCATATTCCAACAAAGAACGTAATTACGGGAACAAGCTCCATCGCCCGAGCGCTGCCGCTCATTATTCCGAGAGAGGCGAGCGTGCCGCCCACAAGCGCCGCAGGAGCTGCGTCTACACCGAATATGCACTGCGGCGATGATGACAGCAGCGCAAACAGAAGCACAGGTATTACCGACCCGTACAGTCCGTACTGCGGCGGCAGACCTGCGATCTGGGCGTATCCCATTGATATGGGGATAGACACAGCAGCTATTATGATACCGCTGATGATATCTTTTTTTATGTTATCTTTTTTCAATGCTCTCAGACCGCTTAGCATGGGATCACCTCTTTTTTTGTTGGGAATGAGCAATGTGCAATGATTTCTCACAACAGCCTTCTCCCTCGGTCGCCGCACGGCGACAGGTAAATTCCGTCAGGATTTATTGTTAACCATAGACCTTTCCGCACATTAGCCTTCTCCCTCGGGAGAAGGTGGCGGCTTTAGCCGTCGGATGAGGGGTTTGCCGTAAGGCAACAATAGCAGTAAAATCAAATGCTGTCGCATACACCTCATCTGTCACTGCGTGACATCTTCTCCTCAAGGAGAAGACTATGTTATGCTTCTTTCCGAGAATTATATAACACAGCATGATTTCGCACAACAGCCTTCTCCCTCGGTCGCCGCACGGCGACGGGTAAGTTCCGTCCTGCTTTATTGTTACCGATAGACTTTTCCGCATAATAAGGGAGACACTGATTAAATCGAGTGCCGAAGTTGCGCCGTCAGATTTTTAGGCAAATTGTGCGAAAAATCCGCAGGAATACTGACGTATTTCAAGGATT
>OMYH01000047.1 GCA_900315255.1 uncultured Eubacteriales bacterium
GTTACATTTACACTTGCTAATGATACGAACACTGATTCCGAAAAGAGCAATACAGACACAAGCAACACCGATTCGGGCATGGACAATACAGACACAGGCAACACCGATTCGGGCATGGACAACACAGATACAAGCAACACCGATTCGGGCAAGGACAACACAGATACAAGCAACACCGATTCGGGCAAGGACAACACAGACACAAGCAATACCGATTCAGGCAAGGACAACACAGATACAAGCAACACCGATTCGGGCAAGGACAACACAGACACAAGCAATACCGATTCAGGCAAGGACAACACAGACACAAGCAATACCGATTCTGGTAAGGACAATACAGATACAAGCAAGCAAACCGACACCGATACATCGGGTAAGGCGTCAAATGATCAGCCCGATAAGGAGTCTGAAGATCAGCCTGCTAAGATGTTGATGGGCGATGTGAATCTTGACAACAAGATAACAGCTCGTGACAGCCTGTTGATACAGCGTTATGCGATCGGACTGGAGAGCTTCAATGATCTGCAGTTACTGCTTGGCGATGTCAGCGGAAACAACAAGGTGTCTACCGGTGACGCATTGAATATTCTGCGGTATACCGTGAAGCTTGCGACACAATCAAGCACAGGTACCTTGATAGATATTCCGAATGATTTAAGGGCATATATTAGTAAATAACAGACATCAGAGTATGCTGCTGCGGTTGAGAAACTGCGGCAGCAGCTTTTTGCAAATACTTTTGTAAAATGTCTGATTAAGATTTAAAAATTGCTTGTAAAATATATGAAAATATGATATAATAATATGAGTGTTTATGGTATTGACTCATACACTAATCAGCTCACAAAAAGAATTGAGGTATAGAATTGCTTGAATTACAAAATGTCAATTATGAGATTGACGGGAAAAGAATTTTAAACGACATTAATCTTAAAATAGAGGATCACTTTGTTGCCGTAACAGGTCCTAACGGCAGCGGTAAATCTACACTTGCGAAAATAATCGCAGGTATTGCACAGCCCACAAGCGGCAGGATCATTCTCGATGGAGAAGATATAACTGAACTGTCTGTTACGGACAGAGCCAATAAAGGTATCAGCTATGCTTTTCAGCAGCCTGTACGCTTTAAGGGTCTAACGGTCAAGGATCTGATGAGATTAGCCGCAGGAAAGAATACCACTTATGGACAGCTGTGCGATATGCTCAACGAAGTCGGATTGCAGTCAAAAAATTATATTAACAGAAGCTTAGACGCAAGTCTTTCGGGCGGCGAGTTGAAAAGAATTGAGATCGCAATGATCTTTGCAAGATCATCTAAGCTTAGCTTGTTTGACGAGCCGGAGGCAGGCATAGATCTTTGGAGTTTCCAGAAGCTGATCGGGATCTTTGAAAAAATGGTCGAACGCACAAAGGGCAATGTTATAATTATCAGTCATCAGGAGAGAATACTCAATATAGCCGATAAGATAATATATCTTAAGAACGGTACTATTGAGCAGTACGACACAAAAGAAAAGATTTTGCCGCAGCTTTTGGACAGCGTGACTGCCGATTAACAGAGGGGTGATAATTATGGATCCGATTCAAAAGAAAATTCTTCATGAGGTAGCCGATCTCGATGCGCTGCCTGTTGGAGCGTATAATATCCGTGCAAACGGAAAGTCCGCCGCAAGGAATTCTACGGCAAATATTGAGATCGTTACCAAAGAGGACAAGTCGGGCATTGATATTATTATCAAGCCGAATACTGTAAACGAGAGTGTCCATATCCCTGTTATCATCTCCGAAACAGGTCTGACCGAACTTGTGTACAATGACTTCTACGTTGGCGAAAACAGCGATGTTGTTATTATAGCAGGCTGCGGTATCCATAACTGCGGCAACGGCGACAGCGCTCATGACGGTATTCATACGTTTTATGTAGGTAAGAATGCTAAAGTTAAATATGTTGAAAAACACTACGGAGAGGGAGAAGGCAGAGGCAAAAGACTCATGAACCCTACTACCGTTATACATCTGGAAGACGGAGCTAAAATGACAATGCAGGCTTCCCAGATAGCCGGTATTGACGATACTCTGCGCAATACGAAAGCGTATCTTGCAAATAACGCAAAGCTTGAGATCAACGAGAGTGTTATGACGACCGGTGTTCAGAATGCCGTTTCGGAGTTTACCGCCGATCTCAACGGAGAAAACTGCAGCTGTAATATTGTCAGCAGAACCGTTGCAAGAGATAGCAGCACACAGCATTTTACCAGCCGTCTTAACGGCAATAATGTCTGTTCCGGACATACCGAATGCGATTCTATCATTATGGACAAAGCGAGTGTGCTTGCAACTCCCGAGCTACAGGCGAACAGCACTGAGGCGAGTCTTATTCATGAGGCTGCTATCGGAAAAATTGCAGGTGAACAGCTCATTAAGCTAATGACTCTCGGACTGACCGAGGCTGAAGCCGAGGAACAAATTATATCCGGATTTTTGAAATAAAAAAATCTGTCGCAGACGGACAGTGTTTCCCGTCTGCGACTTTTTAAAAGACTTTTTTAGCGGAACTGTTCGGGTGAGGTCTGACTTTTGGGCGAGAATGATTCGCAGTCAACGCACTGACACTGAGTCGGGTTGGATTCATGAGTTCCTATGCTTACGCAGTTCAATGAACAGTAGTTCTTCTGACCGCAGTGGTGTTCACACTCATCGACGGAACATTTTATGCTGTAATTAGCGTCTGAAGTAGAATTTTTGCTCATAATGGTTGCTTCCTTTATAATAGTATTTCGCTTGTTCTGATCTGACAGCGACACTATTATTATTGCAGCTTATCAAAGAAATATACAATTTAGAGGATTTTTAATTATGGAAAATAATCCCAGACAATTAAACGGTGTTGTAGATTCAATAGTATATTCAAACAGTCAGAATGGTTATACCGTATTGCGTTTAGATGTAGAAGATGAACTAATAACGGTAGTAGGAACTATACCGAGTGTCAAAGTGGGAGACGAACTGAAGGTATCGGGATATTTCACAAGACATCCGAAATACGGTGAGCAGTATGCCGCTAAAGAATGTGAGATATGCAGACCTAAGACGACACGTGCGATCCTGAATTATTTATCCGGCCGCTCTATAAAGGGAGTTGGACCTCTGACGGCACAGCGTATTGTCGATATATTTCAGGAAAAGACCTTTGATATTATAGAACACGAACCGAAAAGATTGACCGAAGTCAAAGGCGTTACACTTGCAAAAGCCATGAGAATTCACGAAGAGGTCAAAAAAGCAAACGGTTTTCGTGATTTGCTTGTATACCTCAAACAGTACGATATCACACCCGAAGAAACTGTGAAGATATGGAATGTCTACGGGATAAAATCAAAGGAAATTATCGAGGAAAATCCGTTCCTCTTGTGTGAAAACGGGATCGGTATAACCTTCTCACGTGCAAACGAAATAGCCGTCACACTGGAAATTGATTCGATCAGAGAACCTCGTACCCGCGCGGCGATCGTATATACGATAAATTATAATATCCGGAACGGATATACTTGTTTACCGACCGATAAGCTAATCGATGTATGCTCCAAATATATCAGTGAACCGATGGAGTATGTGCGTGAGATCGTGGATAAAATGATCAGTGACAATTCGTTATATCAACTTATTAAGAGCGATGAATCAGAATATGTTTTTCTGCCCATGTATTATCAGGCAGAAACATATATTGCCTCGCGAATCAAAATGCTTCTCCGTTACCCACCGTCGGTAATAAAAAACATTGACGGTCAGATCGAAGAGATAGAGGCAAGAGTTGGATTCAGATATGCCGAGCTTCAAAAAGAGGCTATACGAAGAGCGTTGACACAAGGTATTCTTATACTTACGGGCGGACCCGGCACGGGAAAAACAACTACTCTCAACGCTATCATAAGAATACTTAAAAATAATGGTGAGAAGGTCCTTCTTGCAGCCCCTACCGGGCGTGCTGCGCAGCGTATGAACCAGGTCACTAAATGCGATGCAAAAACTATACATCGACTGCTTGAGGTTGAGTGGAATGAAGGCGAACAGCCGATTTTCAGACACAACGAGCAGAATAATCTGAAATGTGACACACTGATTCTTGACGAGGTTTCAATGATCGATGCTCTGTTGTGTGAAAGCCTGCTGAAAGCCGTTCCTCTTGGCTGCAGACTAATATTCGTCGGAGATAACAATCAGCTTCCCTCTGTAGGTGCAGGCAACATTCTTGGAGATATGATAGAATCAAAAGTAATACCTACTGTTATACTCAATGAGATTTTTAGACAGTCGATGGAAAGTCTTATCATAACAAATGCTCATAGGATAAACAGGGGAGAACCTCCCGTGATTGATGTTAAGGATAACGATTTCTTCTTTTTAAAAAATAATAATCCCAAAGTAATACTGAATACTATTGTCGATCTTTGCATCAGACGGCTTCCGAATTCTTATGGATATTCACCGCTTGATGATATACAGGTCTTGTCACCGAGTAAGAAAGGGGATCTGGGTACAGCGGAGATCAATAAAGCAATGCAAAAAGCGATCAACCCTCCGAGTCCCGATAAAATGCAGATATCTTATAAAGATATGCTGCTTCGTATAGGAGATAAGGTCATGCAGTGCAAGAATAATTACAATATCCCATGGGAATCTGATGACGGCACCATTGGCGAAGGCATCTTCAACGGAGATATCGGGATATTAACTTCAATCGATACTGTAAATAAACAGATCATTATCAAATTTGATACAAAGACTGCAAAGTATACATATGAAGATATTCAGGACGTTGAACTCGCATACTGCTGTACCATACATAAGAGTCAGGGAAACGAATTTGAAGCTGTTATTATTCCTATGTACAACAGCCCAAAACAGTTGATGTACAGAAATTTACTGTATACCGGTGTCACTCGTGCCAAGAAACTGATTATACTGATCGGGTCACCCGATTCTATGATGACTATGGTCAATAATTATAAAAAAACCGTTCGTTTTACGGGATTAACGGATTTTCTTATCCGGGACGGAGAAATGTGATTATGAGATTTATGACAATGCTTTTCCCAAATCGCTGTTTTTACTGTAATACCGTTATTGAACCTGAAAAACCTGTTTGTGATAAATGTGCTCCCCGATTTATATTGCACCCTTTTGTGCAAAAGCTGCCTGACGGCTGCCTTTGTATATCGGCGTATCTACACGGAGGTCAAGGCAGACGAAAGATATTGGATTATAAATTTCGTGATAAGAAATATTATTATAAGAATTATGCTGCTATCATCAACATTATGGTCAAGGATGAATGGAATGATGTTAAGTTTGATTATTATACATCTGTTCCGACTCACAAATCAAAGATCAAAAAACGGGGATACGATCAGACAAAGCTGATTGCGGTCAATGCAGCGGATCTTTATAAATGCAAATACAAAAAGCTGCTGATTCAGTATAAAAGCAATAAATCGCAAAAGGGTCTGTCAGCAAAAGAGCGAAGGAAAAATGTTAAAGATATTTACAAAATCTCTGAAAAATACAACGTGCAGGGAAAGACTATCTTAATAATAGATGATGTTGTAACGACAGGGTCAACACTCTCGGCATGCGCTGACATACTGCTTCAGAATGGTGCAAAAGCTGTCTATTGTGCCACCATTACATATACAAAAGTACGAATACGACGATAATGCCACAGAGAGGGAATCTGTGGCATTTTTAGTTTGTTTTATTGTTTATATTCCTTTACAATATCAATGATAATATCGTAAAGGCTTTGTACTTCGTAGTATCCGATTATCGGCTCAAGATGAGAATCTCCTATTCCCGAATCATCGGTAAGGAACACATATTTTACGTTAGTTGCTATTGCCAATGCTCTGCCGAACAGCTCGGTATCACGATCAGAATTTGACGAAACGACAGGGATTATGTGTATACCCTTTGACGAGGCGTCTTTTATTGCCGCAGATATTACTTCTTCTGTTCCTGTATGGGGCGGAGCATCGAAAATCAAAAAAGCAAGCTTCACGGACTTTTCACCCCAGTTGGCGTTGTTAATGGATTCTTTGAGAATATCAGCAACTGCTTCGGGTGTATCTCCGCCGCCGTTTGCTTCTTCGGCATTTAAGGCGTTTTGCAGTTCCTCTATATCGGAAGTAAAATCGTTACATTTGGTTACATAATCATCACCCTCGTCACGATAGAAGTTCACGGCATATCTTGTGTTCTCCGTGCCAAGTTCATTGGTTATTGCCGTAAATTCACTCTGAAGGAAAACCATTTCATCAGACATCGAGCCTGTGGCATCGACAATGAACATAATATCGGTGTTCTTGAATGGATCGCTTTTTGCATCTAATGTAACATCGTTGACGCTGTCGGAGGATTTGTTGTTCGCTTGAGTATCGGTTTTGGCATTCTGTATCTCACAGGTCTGTTTTTTGCCGTTATATTCAATTTCTGCCGATATTGCAGCAGTTCCTTCGGGGGAGAAAAGATAAGCGCTGCCGCTTTTATCTGTTACAGATCTCCAGATAATATTGCTGCTGTTGTCATTGAGTGTTACCAATGCGTTTGCTATCGGCTGACCGTCTTTGTCCTTTACATTTACAACGGTGCGAAAACGTGGGTCTATGCCGTAGCTCGGGAACGAGATCAGATCAGTGTTCACAAGGTTAGAGAAGAATCCCCAGTTTTCGTTATCGTTCCACACACCTGCCGTGAGCTGCCCTGCCTGAGGCGGCTGTTTTTCGGGTTCGCTCACCTGTGAGGACGGGTCATGCGTTGCCGCAGGCACGGTGGTTCCCGGAGTGCCATCGTCATATGCTGCAGTTGCTGTGGCAGGAGCGGCATAGTCATATGCTTCTCCGTCACAGGCATCTATCTCTGCTCCATATGCTTCTCCTTTTGCATCATTGGTTATTGCCAAGCCCGTGTCGTCCGACAAGGCAGATTCTGTATTTTGACTGCACCCTGCCAAGGCAGTGATAAATGCAGCGATGATTATCGAAAGAACAACCGTTTTGTATCTCATAGACTTCATCTCCTTCTTGTTTTCTTCATTATATCAATATCTCTATAACATTTCAACATTTTCACAGAAATTTTAAAATAAAGCCGCAATCTGTTTATAACCCTGAAACATGGTAGCCAATTGTGTATCTAAGAATTGAGAGAGCATCTTTGTTTGTGGCTCTGCCGTCACCGTTACTATCTGCTGCCTTGAGTTGAACATCGCTGAGATTTATAAGATGTATTGCATAACGCTGAACAAGCATACTGTCCTTTGCTGTGATCTTTCCGTCACCGTTGACATCGCCTTTTTTTTGAACAGGTATATCGGGTGTGTCCGGAACATCGGGAGTGTTTTTGGTTTCGGAATCGATTTGAGTATCTGTTGATGTGTCTGTATTGCTGTCGTTTAAAGAATCTGTGTCTGTTTCGGTGTCGGTTTTTTCATCGCTGTCGGAGGTTACATCCAAAATGGAATAGGGAATATTATTATTCTTTGCGAATGTTTCTGCATATGAATCATGATAACAGTAGACAGTCAGGCTCTTGCAATTATCAAATGACGATTTATCAATGGAGATGACCGATTTCGGAACGATGATATTTTTGAGAGATGTACAGTCCGCAAAAGAGTTGGAGTCTATCTTCAAAACACTGTCAGGTAATTCGACTTTTTTAACTGCAAGATTGCCCTTGAATGCTGCACTGCCTATTTCTGTGACGCTCTTGTTGTCAATGGCTTCAGGAACGGCAACGGACACTTTAGTCCCGTTATACTTTGTAACAGTTACTTCGTTATCTGATATTATGTATTCAAAATCACCATAAGTGTGTATTGGTGTTTCTTTGTCGGTTGACGTATTTGTATCGATGTTTGTGTCTGTACCTGTATTCGTATCGGTGCTTGTGTCTGTATCGGTATTCGTGTCGGTGCTTGTGTCTGTACCTGTATTCGTGTCGGTGTTTGTGTCTGTGCCTGTATTCGTATCGGTGTTTGTGTCTGTACCTGTATTCGTATCGGTGTTTGTGTCTGTATTCGTATCAGTGGTTATATCTGTAAGTGTGTCTGTTTCGGAATCATCATGTTTATTAGTCCACTTCGCATAGAAAATGACATTTTCTGTTATTAATACACTCTCGCCCGCTGCGAATGTACTTGAATCAGAGCTTCTCTCCCAACCGTTGAAAGTCATTTCCGCAGGAGGATCAAACATACAGTTCGGGAGAGTTGCCTTTGTATTTTTTTTAACGGTATACAGAGTGTGAGATTCCCCACTGATAATATCTTTGAATGTCACATCGCACATAACATCGCTGCTGACCGATGAATCTGTTTGCGTATCGGTATCAGAGATAATATCCTTCTCGGCCATTATAGTTATGTCGCATCTTGGCATTGTGAAATAAGTTTCTTTTGATGTAGAACTGTCAAATACGATATACTCATCACCATCAGACGTCCAGAAAACAAATTCTTCTCCCTCAACATCTTCATATATGATATGTACTTTTTCCCATGATTGGGCTGTGTATGAGGTTACTTTGATCCCACTGTCAGTAATAACATATCCGTCGAGCATTTCAACATTATAGTATTCTATTTTGTCTTCATTAGCAGAGATCTCAACATCGCAGTTCGGCATAACGAAATATGTGTCTTCTGCCATATCATCGGAACATTCAACATTTTCATCGCTGTAGAAACTCCAAAAAGCAAAATCTTGATCTGGAGCAGTAGGTTGATAACAGATATGAACCATGTCTCCCTCTTTGGCTTCGTTAGTTGTTGGTTCATTACCGTTAATATCGGCGATATATCCACCTGTTATCTTGATCATATGTGCATCTTTTTCCGTATTGCTTTCAATAAGCTCATCTTTGCCGTAAATCGTAACATCACAATCCGGCATTATGAAATACGTTTCTTCGGAATGTATATCGCCAAACTCAACATTCGCATCGTATAATGCTTCCCAGTTAATGAATTCAGTGTCATAAAAACCGTCATATTTTATATAAATTTCCTTACCCGCTGCAGCATTGCAAGAATATAATTCTTTTCCGTCTATTCCAATAATATATCCGTTGACAATACTCGCTTCATGTTGACCTGAATGACTGTGATTATCGGTATCGTCATAGTTAAAATTAGTGAGGGCATAGATAGTTACATCTTCATCCGGCATTATAAAGAACGACGGATCGGAATATATATCATCAATCTCAACATTTCCATTCTCGACTTCCCAATAATCAAGCGTCCAGTTTTCTCCGTCACATCCGTCATACTTCAAAATAACCTTGGTGTCGGGCAAAGCCTCTGTGATAATCTCGCCGGATTCGTTTTCTGCATGACAAACTTCTCCATTCAGTTCAATCCGGTAATACTCGTCTTTATTTGCAACAGCATTAAGCGAAAAGATACTCATCAGGAGAGAGAGTATACATAGGATAGATACAACTTTTTTTACAGTCATAAACGGTCACCTCTAAATAAAATTAATATAAACAAAAAATAATCAATATATTAATTATATAACAAACAAAATGGGATAACACCCATTTCTATATTAATGATAAAGCGGCAAGATGTCCCTGCCGCCTGAAAAATGTGTACTAAATCAATTCTTACCGCACAGTTGAGAAACAACCGTTTTGAGTTTTTCGACTCTGTTCAGTCTTTCCCATTCTACCCCGAGGTCTTCTCTGCCGATATGACCATAGCTCGCAAGCTGTCTGTAGATAGGTCTTTGCAGCTTAAGCTTTTTGATGATAGCCTTCGGTCTGAGGTCGAACACTGTGTTTACAGCCTCTGAAAGAATATCGTCCGACACAGTACCCGTGCCGAATGTATCGACCATAACCGACACCGGCTTCGCAACGCCGATAGCATAAGCGATCTGCACCTCGCATTTTTTTGCAAGCCCTGCGCCTACAATGTTCTTGGCAACATGTCTTGCGGCATATGCACCGCTTCTGTCAACCTTAGTGGGGTCTTTACCGCTGAAAGCGCCGCCGCCGTGACGGGAATAACCGCCATAGGTATCGACGATAATCTTTCTTCCGGTGAGTCCGCTGTCGCCTGCCGGACCGCCGATAACGAATCTTCCCGTAGGATTGATGAAATATTTGGTAGCGTCATCGAGCAGATTTTCGGGAATAACAGGCTTGATGACATTTTCGATAAGATCGCCTCTGATCTGGTCGAGCGTAACATAAGGGTCGTGCTGAGTAGATATAACGACAGTATCAACTCTGACGGGTTTATCGTCGTCGTATTCTACAGTGACCTGAGTTTTTCCGTCGGGTCGCAGATAGGTGAGAGTACCGTTTTTTCTCACCTCGGCAAGCCTTTTTGCAAGCTTGTGCGCAAGAGAGATCGGCATCGGCATAAGCTCGGGTGTTTCGTCGCAGGCAAAGCCAAACATCATGCCCTGATCGCCGGCGCCTATTTTGTTGTACTCGTCGTTTTCTCCATCACGAAGCTCAAAGCTTGCATTGACGCCCATAGCGATATCAGGCGACTGATTGTCGATAGAAGTGATCACGGCGCAGGTGTTGCCGTTAAAACCGCTGTCGGGTGTGTTGTATCCGATACTGTTAATAACATCTCTTGCAATAGAATTGATATCGACATAGCAGTTTGTTGAGATCTCTCCCATAACATGAACCATGCCTGTTGTTGCGGTGACCTCACAGGCTACATGAGCGTCGCTGTCCTGACGCAGAATTTCGTCGAGGATAGCATCGGAGATCTGGTCGCAGACTTTATCGGGATGACCCTCCGTAACAGATTCGGAGGTGAATAATTTACGTGCCATTTGCATCTTCCTTTCTTTATATATAACAAACGTCGATGTCCACCGCCTCTATAGGCGGCGGGTGCCATACGTACGTCGGTAGCGGGTTAAAATCCCCCACCGACGTACGCAGGAGCTAAAGCTCCTCGACGTCTGTTGACGACATCGCTCGCTCCAATCAAGCGAGCTTGTTGGAGCTTAGCTTCTTGTTTAAAAAACGTGACTTTTGTATTATGTAATAGTTTAATTATATAGGGGATTTGGTAAAAAGTCAATAAAAATGAGAAAAGTTGTTGGGGAGGGGTGAAGGTTACAATTTTGTATGAAATATTTTTAAGAGAATTACTGACATTGATCTGTTGAAGATGGTACAATATAATTGCCAAATAATTACTCAATTTAATATATTTTTACTGTGGGTGTGCTATGCCATGTCCGCAGTGGGTTCTGTATAATATTTTAGTTACTATTTATCGCTGATTTGTGTTTTGTAAAAAGCACTGTCTCTTTCGGTGATGTTTTTGTAACGATTTTTATCATTTGTATTACGGTTACAGAAATTGAGTAATTGTTTGGCGACAATCGGAGTCGGTGTTTTTTGGGCGCATGGCTTCGGCTGTGCGCCTTTTTTAATGCTATTTTTAGGAGGAATTCTTATGAAACGAAAACTATTGTGTATTATGGTATCTTTGATAATGGTAGTGCCTATGATGGGTATGTCAATTCCTGCGGATACATTTTATCATGCCGGAGATGTAATTACTGCAAAAGTAATATGTAAACCACATGATGTGACAACTCAATGTAGATTATTTACGTTTAATTATGATGTTAATTTCAATAATGATGTTTTGGAATATCAAGGATTGGAAATGAATGAAATGTCCGGATTATTTAATCCCATGACGGATGTTATAAAATTAGGGGGAGGTGTTTCATATACTGACAGTGATTGGCATCTCTTGGAAAGGTATGATATTTGTACCATAACGTTTATTGTAAAAAAAGATACAGATGATGTTGGAATTTCCGGATTGTGTTCTTCGTTCTCTTTATGGACTGAATATTATGGTGTGGAAAAATATGGAATTGATTATGCTGATAAACAGTTTTCAATTAGTATTGATGTTATGAATAAGAATGAAATTGATACTGACACAAATACTATTATAGAAAACGATACAGATATTAGTATTTCAAGAGATGATGATACCCCTGTCACAGACAAGGGGAAGTGTGGCGACAATGTATTTTATGAATTACATGAGAGCGGAACGCTTTATATTTATGGAAGTGGCGATATGTATAATTATTATGATTATACATATCCGGGAAATGATTTGGGTTTTTCACCATTTTATGCCAACCAGAGTATTACAGATGTAATAATAGCAAGTGGTGTCACCAACATAGGTAATTGGACTTTTTATGGCTGTGGGAATCTGAGCAGTATTGTTATTCCGGATAGTGTTTCTGATATTGGAGATTTTGCTTTTTATATTTGCCCAAGTCTTACAAGTATAGAAATACCGGATAGCGTAACAAGATTTGGAGAAAGTGTGTTCAGGGATTGTTTAGGTCTAACAAGTATTAAGCTACCTGATAAAGTGACGAGTATCAGTCATAGTATGTTTGAAGGCTGCACGAATCTGAATAATGTACAAATCCCGAATAGTGTGACAAGTATCGAGCAATCTGCTTTTACTAATTGCTCAAGTCTTACAAATATAACAATCCCCGAAAGCGTGACAAGTATAGGTGCTTTTGCCTTCGGAATATGCATAAATCTAAAATCTATCGATATTCCCGACAATGTTACAGATATTAAAGATGATTCATTTTGGTACTGCTCAAATCTTAAAAGAATTGATGTAGGATCGAATAACCCTGTTTATACTTCCCAAAACGGTATATTATATGATAAAAAAATGACAAAATTAATTCTGTGCCCGGCTGGAAAAACTGATTTCGAAATAAATAAAGGCATAACAAGTATAGGAAATTGTGCATTTGCAAATTGCCTTAGTTTGAAAAATCTAAAAATACCTGATGGGGTTAAGAGTATTGGTAGGAAAGCATTTTATAGTTGTGAAAATTTAGAAAGCATTACTATCCCTGACAGTGTTACAGAGATTATTGAAACTGCATTTTACAGTTGTACTAATTTAAAGGATGTTTATTATAGCGGAACCGAGGAACAATGGAACAAAGTAGAGATAGGTGATATTAATGATTATTTGAAAAATGCTAATATTGGAATGGTATACTAAAAGTACAGTCGACAAACGCCCAAAAATCTGATAAGATAAAAACAAACCCTGAAAGGAAAAAGAAGAATGAAGTACAACAAGG